>NZ_JCBANH010000016.1:0-87556 GCF_059760925.1 Achromobacter sp. 1011791174 | reverse complement strand
CCCGGGAGGGGAAAGCGGCGTGGCCCTTTTTCTATCGTTGGGCCGCGCGCGGCGCCGGGTTCAGGCGCTTTCGAAGATGCGGGTCAGGACGAACTCGCGATGGCCCAGCGCCTCGGCCGCCGTCCAGCGGCCGTTGGCGGTGGCCAGCATGCAGGCCAACAGCTGATCGCCGGCCTGGTCCAGGTCGATCTCGCGTTGCAGCAGCCCGCTGGTGTCCACGTCGATGTGCTCGGACATGGTGCGCACCGTGCGCGGGTTGGCGCAGATCTTGATGACCGGCAGGATCGGGTTGCCGATCACGTTGCCCTGCCCGGTGGGGAAGAAATGCACGGCATAGCCCGAGGCCGCGCAGAGCGTCACCATCTCGGCCGCCGCCGAGGACGAGTCCATGAACCACAGTCCGGGACCGTCCGGAATCTCGGCCTTGTCCAGCACGCCGTCGACGCGGCAGCGCTTGCCGATCTTCTGGATGTTGCCCAGCGCCTTTTCCTCGATGGTGGTCAGGCCGCCGGCGATGTTGCCCTTGGTTGGCTGCGATTCGGACAGGTCGCTGGTTTTCCAGCGGTCGATCATGGCCTGGTAGCGGTTGAACATGAACATGAAGCGCTCGCGCACCGCGTCGTTGGCGCAGCGTTCGGCCACGATGTGCTCGCCGCCGGTCAGCTCCGAGGTTTCGCCGAACACCAGCGTGGAGCCCAGCGCGTAGAGCTTGTCGAAGGCGTTGCCCACGGTGGGGTTGGCGCCGCAGCCCGAGGTGGTGTCCGATTCGCCGCATTTGGTCGAGACCCACAGATCGGCGATGGGGCACTCGCTGCGCGACAGCGAGGTCGCGTAGTGCACATATTCCTTGGCCTGGCGCGAGGCCCGCATGATGGTGTCGTGGTCGCCGTGCAGCTCGATGCTGAAGCCGGCCACGGGTTTGCCGGTGGCGGCGATGCCGTCGACCACGCGACGGGTCCAGCCTTCCTCGATGCCGATGACCACGACGGCCGCGACGTTGGGATTGCAGCCGGTGCCGATCAGCGTGCGGAAATGCAGCTCCAGGTCTTCGCCGAATTGCAGGCGGCCGTAGGGATGGGGCAGGGCCAGCGTGCCCTTGATGTTGTGGGCGATGGCCTCGGCCGCCGCGTTAGAGATGTCGTCCACGGGCAGCACGATGACGTGGTTGCGCACGCCGACGCGGCCGTTGTCGCGGCGATAGCCCTGGAAGGTGGTGGAAGCGGTGATGAGGGACATGGCGGATTCCTCTGTGCGTGGGCGGGAGCCGCGGGCTACCAGCGCTTGGTCTTGATGTTGTGCACGTGGGCGTGCTGGCCGGCCTGGATCGGCGCGACCACGCGGCCGATGTCCACGCCGTACTTGTAGACCGTGTCGCCCACGGCCATGTCCTTCATGGCGACCTTGTGGCCAATGGGGATGTCCTGCGAGGCGCGCACATGGACGATCCTGTCCTCGTCCATGATCCAGGCGCTGAGTTCGGTTCCGGCCGTCAGGCCTTCCACCACGGCGACCGCCACGGTGTCCTTCGCATCGTGCAATACGGCGTGAATCATGGTCTTGCTCTCCTGGTGTCGGGCGCCGCGGGCGCTGCCGCCCGGTGCGCGGATAACAACGTCCGGCAAATCTTATGGCCGCGTTTATCGTATGTCAACTAAATCATATATATGAATTGTATGAATGAAGATGCCACACTTGAGCGTCGGGTTTGGCCGCCGCTACACTGTCGGCTCCTTGATCACTGCGACGCATCCATGAACACCAGCCTGTCTGCGACTGAGTCTTTGGGCAGTCCCTTGTACGAGCAGGTCAAGCAAGCCGTGCTGGCCGCGCTGGCGCAGGGCGAATGGAAGCAGGGCGACGCCATCCCTCCGGAAAAACTCCTGGCCGAGCGCTTCGGCGTGTCGATCGGCACGCTGCGCAAGGCCATCGACGAACTGGCGGCCGAGAACATCCTGGTGCGCCACCAGGGACGCGGCACTTACGTGGCCGCGCATACGCGCAACCATCATTTCTTCAAGTTCTTCCGCATCCTGCGGCAGGACGGGCACAAGAGCTATCCCGTCACCGAGCTGTTGCGTTTCCGGCGCGTGCGCGCCTCGGCCGCCGCGCGCGAGAAGCTGGAGCTGCCGGCCGGCGCGCAGGTGTTCGAATTCGTGAACCTGCTGTCGCTCAACGGCGACGTGGTGATGACGGACGAGATCTGCCTGCCTGAATCGCGCTTTCCCGGCCTGACGGAAGCGCACCTGCGCGAGCGGCCCAGCACGCTGTACGCGCTGTACCAGGACGTGTTCGGGGTGAACGTCATCGGCACCGACGAACGGTTGCGCGCGGGCCTGGCGGACCGCGCGCAGGCGCGCTGGCTGGGCGTGCAGGAAGGCGAGCCGCTGCTGGAGATCCGGCGCGTGGCGTACTCCTACAACCGGCAGCCGGTCGAATGGCGGATTTCGCGCGTGAACACGGCGGCATACGAGTATCTGGGCAATCAACCCTGGGGCTAGAGTCCCCCCCGCAGCGCCTGCGGCGCTTCCCCCCAGGGGGCGCCGCTACGGACCGGCGGAGCCGGATCCGTGCGGCCTGGATTTGGGAGGGCGTGCCGCGATGAGGCGCGTTTCTTCTGTTTGGCGGCCAGCTGGCTTGGGGGCGGATCGTGTGCCCGCGATGAGAATGCATCTGTGGGATGGATGCGTTGGCGCTTCGCGGCAATGCCGCGCAGCGGCTTCAAAGCCGCTGGCAAGCAGTGCTAGAATGCTCCGGCATTACCTAATTCGGCGCCGATTTGCCTGATCCGCTTGCGGGCGCCTTCCAATAAATCCAGCTAAAGAGGTCTGTATGACCACTCCTGCCCAGAATCCGGCCGGTGATTCGGCCAGCGGGTTCGCGCCCGCTACCCTTACGCGATCCGACGCCGTTGATCCCGGCTCCGTCGGCCTCGTTTCTCCCGTCTTCCTTCGTTTCGACGAGCCGCTGCCCCTGGCCAGCGGACAGTCGCTGGCCGCCTATGAGCTGGCGGTCGAGACCTACGGCACGCTCAATGCCGAGCGCAGCAACGCGGTGCTGATCTGTCATGCGCTGAACGCCTCGCATCACGTGGCGGGCCAGGCGGCGGACACGCCCAGCGATGTCGGCTGGTGGGACAACATGGTCGGTCCCGGCAAGCCGGTGGACACCAATGTGTTCTTCGTGATCGGCGTCAACAACCTGGGCTCCTGCTTCGGCTCGACCGGCCCGGCCAGCATCAATCCGGCCACGGGCAAGCCCTGGGGCGCGGCCTTTCCGGTGCTGACCGTGGAGGACTGGGTGCAGGCGCAGGCGCGCGTGGCCGACCACTTCGGCATCGCGCGCTTCGCCGCCGTCATGGGCGGATCGTTGGGCGGCATGCAGGCGTTGAGCTGGTCCATCACCTTGCCCGAGCGCGTGGCCAACTGCCTGGTGATCGCCAGCACGCCGCGCCTGTCGGCGCAGAACATCGGCTTCAACGAGGTGGCGCGCCGCGCCATCATCACCGACCCCGACTTTCACGGCGGCGACTACTACGCGCAGGACACGGTGCCGCGCCGCGGCCTGTCGGTGGCGCGCATGATCGGCCACATCACCTATCTGTCCGACGACGACATGGCCGAGAAATTCGGCCGCGCCCAGCGCGCGCCGGGCGAGAACGGCGCCTACCACTATGGCTATGACGTCGAGTTCGAGGTGGAGTCGTACCTGCGCTACCAGGGCGAGAAGTTCACCCGCTATTTCGACGCCAACACCTACCTGCTGATCACGCGCGCGCTGGATTACTTCGATCCGGCCCGCGCCACCGGCGGCGATCTGGCGCGCGCGCTGGCGCCGGCGCAGGCCAATTTCCTGCTGGTCTCGTTCACCACCGACTGGCGCTTTCCGCCGGAGCGTTCGCGCGAGATCGTGCGCGCCCTGCTCAAGAACGGCAGCCCGGTCACCTACGCCGAGATCGACGCGCCGCACGGGCACGACGCCTTCCTGCTGGAAGATGCCCGCTATCACGCGGTGGTGCGCGGCTATTACGAGCGCATCGCCCGCGAGCTGAAGCTGGACGCCGCCGCGCAGAACCAAGGACTTTCCGCATGACGACCGCCACCCCGCGCTATGCCGCCGACGCGCTGCGGCCCGACCTGGCCCGCATCGCCAGCTGGATCGAGCCGGGCAGCCGCGTGCTGGACCTGGGTTGCGGCGACGGCGCGCTGCTGGCGCACCTGCGCGACCATCGCCAGGTGCGCGGCGCCGGCGTCGAGCTGGACGACACCTGCGTGATCTCCTGCGTGCGGCGTGGCGTGGAAGTGATCCAGCAGAACCTGGAAGACGGGCTGGCGCTGTTCGACGACAAGCAGTTCGACACCGTGGTGCTGTCGCAGACCTTGCAGTCCATGCACCGCACCGAGCACATCCTGCGCGAAATGGCGCGGGTGGCCCGGCACGGCGTGGTCTCGTTTCCCAACTTCGGCTACTGGCCGCACGGCTGGGCCATCCTGCGCGGCCGCATGCCGGTGACGGGGCAGATGCCTTACCAGTGGTACAACACGCCCAACATCCACCTGTGCACGCTGCGCGATTTCGAGCAGCTGGCCGGCGAGCTGGGCCTGCGCATCCTGGAACGCGCCACCTTCAACGAGGCGCGTGAAGTGAAGCTGATGCCCAGCTGGCGCAGCACGCTGGCGGTCTACCGCTTCGCGGCGGACTAGGCGCGTCCTCGCGGGCGGCCCGCCACGCACGGAACAGCCGGCGCCGGATCCGTTACTGACGGACTGACGCCGCCGCCCGCCACGCCCTACAATTGCGGCACGCCGAGAGCGCGTGCCTGTTGTCCATGCACGGCGCGCGGCGCGGCCAGTTCCAGGAGATTGCCATTACCGCCGCAGCCAATGTCTACGCCAGTCCCCGAGTCGCGCCCCTGCTGGTGCTGGGCTTTGCCAGCGGACTGCCGCTGGCGCTGACCAGCGGCACCCTGCAGGCCTGGGCCACGGTGGAGAACGTGCCGCTGCAGCAGATCGGCTTCCTGACCCTGGTCGGCACCGCCTATACCCTCAAATTCCTCTGGGCGCCGCTGGTGGACCGCTATGCGCCGCCGCTGCTGGGCCGCCGGCGCGGCTGGATGCTGCTGACGCAGGTGCTGCTGGCGCTGGGCATCATGGCGATGGGCCTGCTGTCGCCGTCGTCGGCGCTGCTGCCGCTGGCTCTGCTGGCCGTGACCGTGGCCTTTCTGTCGGCCACCCAGGACATCGCCTTCGACGCCTATTGCACCGACGTGCTGCGTAAGGACGAGCGCGGCGCGGGCGCGGCCATCAAGGTCATGGGCTACCGGCTGGCCATGATTGTGTCCGGCGGGCTGGCGCTGATCCTGGCGGACCAATGGCTGGGCTGGGGCTATACCTACATGCTGATGGGCGCGTTGATGCTGGCCTGCGCGCTGGCCACCTTGTGGGCGCCCGAGCCCGAGGTGCTGGCGCCGCCGCCGCGCAGCCTGCGCCAGGCGGTGGCCGAGCCGCTGCGCGAGTTCTTCACGCGGCGCGGCGCGCTGGCCGTGCTGCTGCTGATCGTGCTGTACAAGCTGGGCGACGCGTTCGCCGGCGCGCTGTCCACCACCTTCCTGCTGCGCGGCGCGGGCTATTCGCCGACCGAGGTCGGCACGGTCAACAAGATCATGGGCATCGCTGCCACGGTGGTGGGCGCGCTGGCCGGCGGCATGCTGATGGCGCGCTGGACGCTGTACCGCTCGCTGATGGTCTTCGGCCTGTTGCAGGCCGTGTCGAACCTGGCGTACTGGCTGATCGCCGTCAGCCCGCGCAGCCTGTGGCTCATGGCCGCCGGCGTGGGCCTGGAGAACCTGTGCGGCGGGCTGGGCACCGCCGCCTTCGTGGGCCTGCTGATGGCGCTGTGCCGCCAGCGCTTCTCGGCGACGCAGTTCGCGCTGCTGTCGGCCTTGTCGGCGGTGGGGCGCACCTATCTGGCCGGACCGCTCACGCCGCCGCTGGTTGAGCTGTTCGGCTGGCCGGGCTTCTTCCTGATCACCGTGCTGATCGCCGTGCCCGGCCTGGTGCTGCTGTACCTGCTGCGCGATCGCATCGAGGACATGGTCAGGGGCGGCGACAGCCAATGATCGGGCCGTCGCCGGCGGTGGACCTATTCCCCGGCGGTCAGGCGCACGATCAGCACATCGCTGGGCAGCGACTCCAGCAGTCGTTCGGCCACGCTGCCGATGGCGGTGCGCAGGATGCCGGTGCGGCCGTGCGTGCCGGTGACCACCAGGTCTGAGCGGTGGTTGAACGAATACTCCGATAGCACCGTCTCCGGCTGGCCGCATTCGAGCACCACCTTGGGCCTGGCGCGCTCGGCCAGTTCGGGCGTTTCGGCCAGGAATTCCTTGGAATTCTGTTCCGCCGCCTTGTAGAAATTGCGCGTCACGGCTTCGTCAGGCACGTTCTTGCCCTGGAAGGGCACGTCGTAGGCATGAAACAGCGTCAGGTCCGCCTTGGGCACCAGATACAGCGCGGCGCGCAGCGCCTGCCGCGAGCCGGCCGAGAAGTCGGTGGCCACGAGCACGTCGCGGTAGGGCCGGCGCGGGCGGTTCTTGACGACCAGCACGGGCTGGCGGGCCTGGCGCGCCAGCTTCTCGACCGTGGTGCCCAGCAGCAGCCGGCCCAGGGTCTCGTCGCGCGCCGTGCCGGTGACGATCAGCGAGCAGCCATAGGCGTCGGCGGTTTCCAGGATGCGGGCCAGCGGGTCGCCCGAGACCACCACCACTTCGGTGGAGACGCCCGAAGCCGCTAGGTCCTCGGCCAGTTCGCGTTCGGCCAGCGCCTTGTGATCGGCCGACAGGCGCCGCCAGACGGGGGTGGTCAGCCTGGCGGTGCCGCCGTGCGATTCCATGACGTGCAGCACGATCAGCTGGGTGCCGCGTTCCTTGGCCAACTGCAGCGCCCGGTCCAGCGCGCGGTCGCCCCGCGCGCTCAGGTCCGTGGCCAGAAGAATGGGGCCGGTTTGCTTGGACATAGGTTTTCTCCCGTATTGGGGCCGGGGCAGCGGATCCCGCATCCGCGGTCCGGCCTGTGCCGCCCTCGCGGGCACGCCTTCATTGTCCCGCCGTCCGTCCCGTCGGGGCTTGACCCACGTCAACGCCTGGCCGGCGCCGGTGGATCCGCGCGGCGCAATCCGGATCCCGGCCGGCGCGCCGGCTCAATACAATGGGAGCCTCGATTTTCCCGGCCCGATCCATGTTTTTCGATATTTCGCCCGTCCTGCTGCATACGCTGTACCTGGTGGCCATCGTGGCGGAAGCCATGACGGCGGCGCTGTCCGCCGGCCGCCGCGACATGGACTGGATGGGGGTCTACATCATCGCCTGCGTCACCGCGCTGGGCGGCGGTTCGCTGCGCGATGTGCTGCTGGGCCACTACCCGCTGACCTGGGTGATCCATCCCGAATATTTGTGGATGACCGCCGGGGCGGCACTGCTGACGGCCCTGATCGCCCCGGTGATGCGGCGCCTGCGCAGCCTGTTCCTGCTGGCCGACGCGCTGGGCCTGGTGGCGTTCACGGTGATCGGCTGCCAGGTGGCGCAGTTGATGCAGTTGCCGGTGACCGTGGTGATCATCAGCGGCATGATCACCGGCTGCGCCGGCGGGGTGCTGCGCGATGTGCTGTGCAACGAAGTGCCGCTGCTGTTCCGCAAGGAACTCTATGCCAGCGTGTCGGTGGTGACGGGCGCTCTGTACCTGGGCGCGCAGGCGCTCGGGCTGAACGCGAATGCCGCCGTGCTGATCGCCCTGCCCGTGGGATTGGCGCTGCGGCTGCTGGCGCTGCGCTTCAACTGGCAGATGCCCAAGTTCGTGTACCGCGACGATTGGGATTGATCCCGTTCCGGAATGTGTCCATGCTCTGCAACAATTTTCCTATTTGTGTTTCAATAAATTTCGAGTATCTTCTCGCATCTCACACACGCATCACGCAGTAACAAGGGGAGCCGATTGGACGTCAAAGCGCCCGCCACGATTCCGTATTTCCTACAGGAACAGATTCGTGAACTGATAGTGGACGGCACTATCAGGCCCGGGCAGCCCTTGCGGGAACAGGAACTGGAGCAGCGTTTCGGCACCAGCCGCAGCCCCATCCGGGAAGCGTTGCGGTTGCTGGAGTTGAGCGGCCTGGTGACGCATGTGCAGCGCAAGGGATTCCGGGTAACGCTCTATTCCGAAACACAGATACGCCATCTCTATCTGCTGCGCGCGGAGCTGGAGGCCTATTGCATCCGCCAGGTCGCCGAGATGGACGATCTGGCGCCGCTGGTGGCCGAACTGCGCGATTACGAAGAGGTCGTCGCCGCCGCCCTGACGCGGCGCGACGTGCGCGCCTACATCGGCGGCCTGCGCGAGTTCTATCTGGCCGGGGCCCGCCATACCGGCAACGCGCCGCTGGCCAGCACGCTGGCCAAGCTGTACGAGCAGGTCGAGCCGCTGCGCTACCTGCTGGCGCGCCAGTCGATGGAGCGGGGCGGCATCCACGGCTATACCTCGGGCATCATCGAGGCCCTGGACGGGCGTGATTTCGAGCGCGCGGCCGAGCTGACGCGCGGCTATGTGCAGGATGTGCTGCCCGGGATCCTGCAGGCCTACCGCCGTGCCTCGGAACAGGATGCCGAGGAACAGGCGCCGCGGCTGCGGCGGGCCTGACCCGGCTCCGCGCCGTCCCTGAGCCTGCCGGACCTGCCCGCGGCAGGTTCCGCTCGCGGGTAGCTCAGGCGCGCGGCACGCGCACTTCGATGCCGGCGTCTTCCAGCGCCTGCCGGATGCCGCTGGCGAACACCAGCGCGTTGGGCTGGTCGCCATGGATGCAGAGCGTGTCCGCCTGCACCGCCACGTCCTTGCCGTCCACCGAGCGCACTTTGCCTTCGCGCACCATGCGCACCACCTGCGCCACGGCCAGATCCACGTCCTCGATCATGGCGCCGGGCTTGCCGCGCGGCGTGAGCGAGCCGTCGTCCTGGTAGCTGCGGTCGGCGAAGACCTCGTTGGCGGCGGCCAGGCCGATCTCGCGCGCCACGCTCACCAGTCGGCTGCCCGCCAGCCCGTACAGCACCAGCGTGCCGTCCACGTCCTTGACCGCCTGGCAGATGGCCCGCGACAGGCCTTCATCCTTGGCCGCCATGTTGTACAGCGCGCCGTGCGCCTTCACGTGGTGCAGGCGCGCGCCCTGTGAGGCGGCCACGCCCGCCAGCGCGCCGAGCTGGTAGACCACCAGGTCGTAGGCTTCCTGCGGACTGGTCGGGATGACGCGGCGGCCGAAGCCGGACAGATCCTGCAGGCCGGGATGCGCGCCCAGCGCCACGCCCTGGGCCAGGGCGGCGGCCACGGTCTTGCGCATGGTGGCGGGGTCGCCGCCGTGGAAACCGCAGGCGATGTTGGCCGAGCTGACATAGCGCAGCACGGCGGCGTCGTTGCCCATCACCCAGGCGCCGTAGCTTTCGCCCATGTCGCAGTTCAAGTCGATGCTGGGATTCATAGTGGTCTTCCTGGTCCGGAGTGGGGTGGCGCCCAGAGGCGTCGATCGTGTCAGAGCAGCGCGCGCATCGGCGCCAGCGCGTCCCGCAGCTGGGCGAAGGCGCGTTCGCGCTCGACGTCCAGGCGCTGCGCCTCGTCCAGCTCGATCTGCTGGAAACGCAGCTCCTGGCCGGGCAGCGATTGCGCCAGCGCGGGCAGGTCCACCGAGGCGATCTGCGCGATCTTGGGGTAGCCGCCGGTGGTCTGCCGGTCGGCCATGAGGATGATGGCTTCGCCGCCGGAGGGCACCTGCACGGTGCCGAAGCAGGCCGCTTCCGACAGCGTCTGGCGCGGTTGCGCCATGGCCAGCGCGGGCCCCTGCAGCCGGTAGCCCATGCGATCGGACTGCGGGCTGATGCGGAACGCCTGGCCGGCGAAGGCGGCGCGGGAAGCGTCGGAGAACTCATGCCAGTGGCGGCCCGGCAGGAAGCGGATGGTGTCGCGCCGCTTGCCGGCCAGCGTGGCGGGCAGGTAGACGCGGATCTGCCACAGCGCTTCCTGTAGCGCCGCGAGATCGCGCCCGACGTCCAGCGGGGCGTGCAGCGGCAACACGTCGCCACGGGCCAGGGCGCGTCCCTGGAAGCCGCCGAAGCCGCTGCGCAGATAGGTGGTCTCGCTGCCCATCACCAGCGGCAGCGCATAGCCGCCATGCACGGCCAGGTAGGCGCGCGCGCCCAAGGCGGGACGGGCGCCGAAGGCCAGCGTGTCGCCGGGCCGGGCGACCAGCGGCCGGTGCATGGGGATGTCCTGGCCGTTGAGCTGCGCGCCCAGATCGGCGCCGGCCAGCGCGAAACAGGCGGCGGCGTCAAAGCGCAGCGTCGGTCCGGTCAGCGTGATTTCGAGGGTGGCGCGGTCGTCTTCGTTGCCGGCCAGTGCATTGGCCAGTCGGTGCGCGCGCTCGTCCATGGCGCCGGCGGCGGGGATGCCCTGGTGCTGGTAGCCGTCGCGGCCGCGATCCTGGAAGCTGGACAGCATGCCGGGCTTGATCACGGTCAGGCTCATGCGCCGGCCTCGCGCAGCCGTTGGAATTCGTCCTCGGCGATGGGTACGAAGCGCACCGAGTCGCCGGGCTGCAGCAGCGCGGCCGGTTCGCGTGCCGGGTCGAACATGGCCAGCGGCGTGGCGCCGATGATGTTCCAGCCACCGGGCAGGCGGTTGGGATAGATGACGGTCTGGCGGTTGGCCACGGCCACCGAGCCGATGGGCACCGCGGTGCGCGGCGAGGGCCGGCGCGGGATGTTCAGGCGTTCGTCGTGCACGCCCAGATAGGCGTGGCCGGGCGCGAAGCCCAGCATGAAGACCATGCTGCGCGGTTCGCTGTGCAGCCGGATGATGTCATCGGGCGTCAGGCCGGCCGCGGCGGCGACCTCGGCCAGGTCGGGCCCGTGCTCGCCGCCGTAACAGACGGGGATGTCGATCTCGCGGCCGCCCAGCTCGCCTTCCGGGAGGCCGCCGGCCAGCAGCTGGCCGATGCGCTCGGCCAGCGCGCCATGGCTGGGGCTGTCGGCGCTGGCATCAGGGCGGTAGTGGATCGCCACCGTGCAGAAGGACGGCACCACGTCGGTCACGCCGGGCAGGCGCGCGTCGCGCAACATGCGCGCCGTCGCCAGGCAGGCCCGGCCGATCGCGGCGTCGATCTGGTCGCCGAACGAAATGATCAGGCTGCGGTCCCCCTGCGGTTCGATGCGCCAGGGGGTTTCGGCCGGAGAAGGTGGTGCGGATATTGCGTTCAACGGCACGAAACCTGATTGGAGAGATTATTTGGCGAACAGGGAATCCAGGTTCTTGAAGGCCTTGAATTCCAGCGCGTTGCCCGACGGGTCGAGGAAGAACATGGTGGCTTGTTCGCCGACCTCGCCCTTGAAACGGATGTACGGTTCGATCACGAACTCGGTACCGGCATCGGTCAGGCGCTTGGCCATGTCTTCCCATTGTTCCATGGAAAGCACGGCGCCGAAATGGCGCACGGGCACATTATGCGAATCCACGGCGCTGGTGGCCTTGTGGCCGCACTCGCTGGGCGCCAGGTGGGCGACGATCTGGTGGCCGTAGAAATTGAAGTCGATCCATTCGGGCGAGCTGCGGCCCTCGGGACAGCCGAGCTTGACGCCGTAGAAGGCGCGGGCTTCTTCCAGGTCGCGCACCGGGAAGGCCAGGTGGAACGGCGGCAGGTTGGTCTGAGCGGTCATGCGTAGTCTCCAGGGAGGCTGGGTAGTCGGGAACTCTGCCGGCGCGGCTTGCCGGGAGGCCGCCGGATGTCGGATCCGGCTGGCATCGCGGCGCTCGCGCCTTGGCATGCACGGCTAGTTTAGGTATTGTTTTTTCGATTGAAAAACGATATTTTTTGTGCCTTAGCATCAAAAATATTGATAGTGATCAAAGAGTTCAAGACCTTCATCGCGGTGGCGCGGGACGGTACCTTCACCGGCGCCGGGGCCCAGCTGGGCCTGACCCAGTCCGCCGTCAGCGCGCAGATCCGTCGCCTGGAGGACTACCTGGGCGTGGCGCTGTTCGACCGGGGGGCGCGCGCCGCCGTGCTGAACGCCCACGGGCGCGAGATGCTGCCGCAGGCCGAGGAGCTGGTGGCCATGGCCGAGCGCATGGCCAGCGCCGGCGGCGCGGGGCACGTCAGCGGGTCGTTGCGCATCGGCGCCATCGCCTCGGTGCAGCAGGATCTGCTGGTGCGCGCGCTGGGCCTGTTCCGCGCCCAGTATCCCGACGTGCGCGTGCGCATCGTGCCGGGCGTGTCGCTGTCCTTGCTGGGGCAGGTCGATGCCGGCGAAGTCGATCTGGCCGTATTGATCCGCCCGCCTTTCGCGCTGCCGCCCGAGCTGGGCTGGCAGCCGCTGCTGTCCGAGCCGGTGGCGCTGGCCGTGCCCGCCGCCATGCCCGAGGCGCCGTGGCGCGAACTGCTGGCCACGCAGCCCTTCATCCGCTACGACCGCGCGTCCTTCGGCGGCCGCGTGGTGGATCTGTTCCTGAAGAAGCACCGCATCCGCGTGCACGAGGCCGTGGAGCTGGACGAGATCGAGGCCATCGCCAACATGGTGCGACACGGCCTGGGCGTGGCGCTGTTGCCAAGGTTGCGCCGCCTGGACATGACGGGCCTGCGTCTGCTGCCGCTGGGCGAGGCCGCGTTCCAGCGCGAGATCGGCCTGATCGGGCGGCTGCCGTTCGAACCCGGCAGCATGCGTGGCAAGATCGCCGAATGCCTGCTGGCGGCCGCCGCCGAACCCTGACCCCGGCGGCCAAGAAAAAAGCGCCCCGGATGGGGCGCTTGCGTGGCGGCTGGCGCGGACTACAGCCGGTCGCAGCGGACCGTGATGGGGTGCTGGCGCAGCGTGCTCATCACGAGGTCGTCGACCTGGCCTTCGACGTCGGTGATCACGTAGCCGATCTGGCCCTTGGTCTGCAGCGTCTGGCTGACGATGTTCAGCCCGTGCTGCGCCATCAGGTTGTCCAGCGTGCCCAGCGCGCCCGGCGCATTGCGGTGCACGTGCAGGATGCGCGTGCCCTCGCCGCGCTCCAGGTAGGGCAGCTCGGGGAAGTTGACCGCGCCCTTGGTGGTGCCGGCCTGCAGGAAGCGCACCAGCTTCTCGGCCACCTCGCGGCCGATATTCTCCTGCGATTCCTGCGTGCTGCCGCCGATGTGCGGCGTCAGGATCACGTTGGGCAGGCCAATCAGCGGGCTGTCCAGCGGTTCGTCCGGACCCTTGGGCTCGGTGGGGAACACGTCCAGCGCCGCGCCGGCCAGATGGCCGGACTTCAGCGCCTGGTGCAGCGCGTCGATGTCGACCACGGCGCCGCGCGAGGCGTTGATCAGGATGGACCCGCGACGCATGCGGCCGATGGTCTCGGCGTTCATGATGTTCTCGGTGGACTTGCCGCCCGGCACGTGCAGCGTGACCACGTCGGATTGTTCCAGCAGCTCGTTCAGCGAGCCGGCGGCGCGCGCATTGCCCAGCGGCAGCTTGGCTTCCACGTCGTGGAACACCACGCGCATGCCCAGGCCTTCGGCCAACGTGCTGATCTGCGAGCCGATGTTGCCGTAGCCCACGATGCCCAGCGTCTTGCCGCGCGTTTCGAAAGCGCCGGACGCGCTCTTGTCCCAATGGCCCAGATGCACGCGCGCGTTCTTTTCAGGAATGCGGCGCAGCAGCAGGATGGCTTCGCCCAATACCAGCTCGGCGACCGAGCGCGTGTTGGAGAAGGGGGCGTTGAACACCGGGATGCCGCGCTGCATGGCCGTGTCCAGATCGACCTGGTTGGTGCCGATGCAGAAGCAGCCCACGACGCGCAGGTCGGGGTTGTCGGACAGCAGACTGGCGTCCAGGTGGGTGCGAGAACGGATGCCCGCCACCTGCGCGCCCTTCAGGGCGCCGCGCAGCTCGGCCGGCGGCAGGGCCGCGGCGTGCGTGACGATGTCGGTGTAGCCAGCGGCCTCGAAGACGGCTCGGGCGCTGGGGTGGATGTTCTCGAACAGGACGATTTGTGCCATGACTGCCTGGGGAGGGGTGGGGAATGCGTTTGATTGATTGTGGCGCATTTTTGCTGCGGTGCAAGGAGAACCCCCTGGCGCGTTGTGGGTGAATTGTTTCAACGCGTGGATCCCCGGACGCGGCAAGCGCCGTCCCTGGGCGGCCACGGCCCGTCCCGTCCGTGGCCGGCAATGACGAATCGGTCTTAGCGATAGGCCTGGAACACCGTCGAGCCGCCCCGTTTGTCCACCAGCAGCACGTCGTGCGGCGTCTTGCGTCCGCCATATTCCGGGCCATCCATGCCGGGCGAGCCCAGCGGCATGCCGGGCGCCGCCAGCCCGGCGGCTTCGGGTTTCTCCCGCAGCAGCCGGCGCACGTCGCTGGCCGGCACATGGCCTTCGATGGCGTAGCCGCCGACGACCGCCGTATGGCAGGAGCCATGGTCGGCCATGCCGGCATTGCGGCGGATGGGACCGGTGTCCGTGACGTCATGCGTGGTCACGGCGAAACCGTTGTCGCGCATGTGCTTGACCCAGTCTTCACAGCAACCGCAGGTGGGCGTCTTCCATACCTCCACGGGCGTGGGCGCCTGGGCCGCGGCCAGGCCGGGCAGACCCAGCGCGGCGGCAAGCGCGAGCCGGCGAACGAGAGGGGCGATGGTCATCAATGCTCCTATGATCAAAATTCAACTGCCACTATCCCGGCGCCCCAACCTGGCACGCCGATTATCGGGATGCCGCGGAGCCGGCTTTGCCGGTCCGCAGGCATGCCCCGGGGGAGGCGCGCGAGCGCTTCGGGGGGACTCTCCCTCCGGTCCGCAGGCATGCCCCCTGGGGGAAGCGCGCGAGCGCTTCGGGGGGCTCATCCCCTCTAGAACCAGAACCGTATGCCGGCCATGATCGCGGTTTGCGAACGGCCGGCGCCGGCCGTGGATGCATAGTCGGCGGTCTGGCCGAATTTCCGTTCGAAGGATACGCCAACATACGGCGCGAACTGGCGCGTGACCTCGTAGCGCAGCCGCAGCGACAGGGAACCCGAAGACAGGCCGGAGCCGATGCCACGCTCGGGGTCGCTCTTGCCATAGAGGCTGGCTTCGAGTTCGGGCGTGAAGACCAACCGCTGCGTCAGCAGCAGATCGTATTCCGCCTTCAGCCCCAGCGCCGTGCGCCCGGATGGGCCGACATAGCCCGTCGCTTCGAGTTCGATCCGGTAAGGCAGCATGCCTTCGATGCCGAACGCCGCCCAGTTGCGTTTGGGCCCGGTGCCGAAATCGCGGCGCGCGCCCAGCTGCAGGTCCCAGAACGGCGTGATCGCGTGGCTCCAGAGCGCCTCGACGCGGCCGCTGGAGCCGCCGTTGGCATTCTCGGCCTCGCCTTCGCTCTTGATCGTCAGGCGATTGGTCGCCGTGCCGTACCAGAAGCGGCCCTCCCACTCGCGCGCGTTCTGACCGTCGCGGTTGCGCGACCAGCCGAACCGCTCGAGCAGCAGCTGCGCCGCCGGCATGTTGTCCATCATCATCATGTGAGGACGAATGCCATAGGTGTCGTAGCCGCGCGCGTCCGAACCGTCGCTGGATGGCAGGCTGCCCACCGGCGGCGCGGCGGGGGACGGCGCCGCGCCATGGTTCATGCCGGGCATGTTGGCATGATCCATCGCGCCGGATGATGCCGGCGCGGGCGTGGCCGCGCCATGGTTCATGCCGGGCATGCTGGAATGGTCCATTGCACCGGATGGCGCGGGGGCGGGCGTGGCCGTGCCATGGTTCATGCCCGGCATGTTGGCATGGTCCATGCCGCCGGATTGCGCCAATGCGGGGCCGGCCAGGCTGGAGGCCAGCGCCAGCGCGGCACATCGGGCGACGGCGGGAATACGGTTCTGTGTCTTGTGTCGCATCGTCTACTCCACCACGACCGCTCTGAACATGCCGGCCTCCATGTGATACAGCAAATGACAGTGGTAGGCCCACTTGCCGCGCGCATCGGCGCTGACCCGATAGGTCAGGCGCTGCGCGGGGTTGAGCGAAATCGTGTGCTTGCGTACCTGGAAGGCGCCGTCGGCCGATTCCAGATCGCTCCAGAGTCCGTGCAGGTGGATGGGGTGGGTCATCATGGTGTCGTTGACCAGCACGAAGCGCACGCGCTCGCCATGCTTGAGCACGATGGGCTTGGCGTCGGAGAACTTCACGCCGTTGAAGGACCACATATAGCGTTCCATGTTGCCGGTCAGATGCAGTTCGATCTCGCGGGTCGGTGGTGTGTTGTCCGCGGGCTCGACCATGGAGCGCAGGTCGGCGTAGGTCAGCACGCGCCTGCCGTTGTCGCGCAGGCCGACGCCGGGATCGTCCAGCCGGGTCGACACCACGTCGGGCAGCATGGAATTGCCCACGCCGCGTTCGGCGGGGTAGGGGTGCTTGACCTCCACCATGCCGCCCGAGCCGGCGGCGTCGCCATGGTTCATGCCGGACATCGCCGCGTGGTCCATGCCCGGCATCGCGCCGTGATCCATGCCCGAGGCGGCCGGCGCGCTGGCCTGGCCCATGCCCGGCATCGCGCCATGATCCATGCCGGCCATGCCGCCGCTCATGTCATGGGCCATGCCCATGTCCATCATGGTCAGCAGCTGGACCGGGTCCAGCGCCGGCACGTCGGCCTGCATGCCGGGGCGCGGCGCCAGCGTGGCGCGCGCGTAGCCGGAGCGGTCCATGGCCTGAGAGAAGATGGTGTAGGCGCGGTCCTCGGCCGGTTCGACGATCACGTCGTAGGTCTCGGCCACGGCGATGCGGAACTCGTCGACCTCCACCGGCCGCACGTCCTGGCCGTCGGCGGCCACCACGGTCATTTTCAGGCCGGGGATACGCACGTCGAAGTAGCTCATCGCCGAACCGTTGATGAAGCGCAGCCGCACGCGCTCGCCGGGCTTGAACAGGCCGGTCCAGTTGCCGGCCGGCGTGGCGCCGTTGGTCAGGAAGGTGTAGGTGGCGCCGGAAACATCCGCTAGGTCGGTCGGCGTCATGCGCATCTGTTCCCACATCAGCCGTTCCGACAAGGCCGCGCCCCAGCCCTTGGTTTCGGCCTCGCGCGCCAGGCTCTGCACGCTGGGACGGATGCGGTTGTAGTAGTCCGGCTGCACCATCAGCTTGCGGAACACGCTCATCGGATCTTCGTCGGTCCAGTCGGACAGCAGCACCACGTGCTCGCGGTCGAAGGCGATCGGGTCGCGCCTGCGCGGCTCGATGACGATGGCGCCGTACAGGCCGGTCTGTTCCTGGAAGCCGGAGTGGCTGTGATACCAGTAGGTGCCGCTCTGGTGCACGTCGAAACGGTAGGTGTAGGTCTGGCCGGGATCGATGCCCGGAAAGCTCAGGCCCGGCACGCCGTCCATGTCGGTGGGCAGCAGGATGCCGTGCCAGTGGATGGAGCTTTGCTCGCGCAGCCGGTTGGTGACGTGCAGCGTGACCGTGTCGCCCTCGCGCCAGCGCAGCAGCGGCGCGGGAATCTGGCCGTTCACCGTGGTGCCGACGCGGGTCGCGCCCGTGAAATTGACCGGCGTTTCGCCGATTTCCAGATGGAATTCGGTGCCGCGCAGTTCGGCCGCCTGTCGCGCGGGTTGCGCCAGCGCCGCGCGCCAGCCGCCCAGCGCCGCCAGCGCGCCGCCGGCGGCCAGACCTTGAACGAAGCGCCGGCGTGCGATGGGAGGGAGTGTGTCTTTCATTTAGTCATCCACGGTGCCGCGCAAAATCCGCGGCGCAGGAACAAGGGTTGCCTCAATGGGATGCCGCATGGCGGAGCGATTCGCGTCCACGGCATCGTTGCCATGAAGCCCAGGCGCCGCTGCGGACCCCACCCGTCCCGAGCAGGGCAGCACGGATCGGGCTCCGCCGGTCCGTGGCTGCGCCCTTTTGGGGAAAGCGCGTAGCGCTTCGGTGGGCTTACATCACAGTGACTGCCCCCTTCATGCCCGCCGCGTAGTGACCGGGCTCCAGGCAGCCGAAGGACACGGTGCCGGTCTTGTCGAAGCGCCACACGATCTGGCCGCTCTTGCCCGCATCCAGCGAGATGGAGTTGGCTTCCTCATGGCGCATGCCCGGGTCCTTCATCATCATGTCGTAGTGCGCCTTGAGGTCGGCGTCGGTGCCCAGCACCAGTTCGTGGCGGATCTTGCCGGCGTTGCGCACGTTCAGGCGTACGGTTTCTCCGGCCTTGACCTCGATGCGGTCGGGGGTGAAGCGCATGCTGTCGTCCATGTCGACGTTCACGGTGCGGGTGGCGCGGGCGGGGTCGCCGGGCTTGCCGATCGAGGCCGCGGCGGCCGGCATGGCGTGGCCGCCATGACCGCCGTCGTGTTCGCCGGCCGCATGGGCGGGCAGGGCGAGGCCGATGGCCAGAAGCGCGGCGCAGGCGGCGGCTTGGGAGGTGCGGAGCAGATTGCCTTTCACGATGGTCCTTTCTTGCAGGAGTGGCGGTGACGGCAATGTAGAAAAACCGGAGTGACCCGGCTCTGTCGCAAAGATTACTTTTCTGTAATGAAGTCCACCCCCGAAGCGCCGTTGGCGCTTCCCCCTCAAGGGGGCGCCGCTGCGGACCGGCAAAGCCGGATCCGCGCGGCCTGGCTTGGGGAGGGCGTGCCTGGATTGTGCGATGTAGCTTCGAGGAAGCGATTGGGGGGCGTGGGGCTGGTGCGTTCCTTGGGAATTTTGGGCATCAGCGGCCGATTGATGGGGGCGTTGGCCTGGTGTTGGGCCGGTGGCGTGGCGGCGTTATTGGCGCGTGGAGGGCGCGTCGGCGTCTTGGCTTGTTGCAGCTCGTTTGTCGGCTTGGCCGCGCAGCGTGATGCCGATCACGGTTTCGCCGGCGGTGGAGCGGGCGTCCACGTCGCCGTCGTGCATGCGGGCGATGGCGCGGACGATGGCCAGGCCCAGGCCGTGGCCTTCGGTGCGCGGGGCACGGCCCTGGCCCGCGCGGAAGAAGCGGTCGAAGATGCGGGGCAGGTCGGCGGGGGCGATGGAGGCGCCGGGGTTGCGCACTTCCACGCGCGCGCCGCCGGCGACGGGCTCGCAGCGCAGCAGGATCTCGTGGCCGGCGGGGGTGGCCTTGATGGCGTTGGAGATCAGGTTGGCCAGCGCGCGGCGCACCAGACCGGGATTGGCCGCGACGGCCGCGTCGCCTTCGCAGCGCAGGCGGATGCCGCGCTCTTCCAGCGCGGCGTCGTAGTACTCGGCCACGCGCCGGGCCTCGGCGGCCAGCGAGATCGCGGACAGGTCGGCGGCGCGTTCGCCGCGATCGGCGCGCGCCAGGAACAGCATGTCGTTGACCATGGTCTTCAGGTCTTCCAGCACTTCCAGGTTGGACTCCAGCGCGTCGCGCAGCTCGGCCGCATCGCGCGGCGAGGACAGCATGACCTGGGTGCCGTTGATCAGGGTGGCCAGCGGCGTGCGCAGCTCGTGCGCCACGTCGGCGTTGAAGCCTTCCATCTGCTGGTAGGCCGATTGCAGGCGGTCCAGCGTGCGGTTGAAGGAACGCACGAAATCCTGCAATTCGCGGTCGGTGTCCTGTAGCGGCAGGCGCGGGGCCAGGTTGTCGGGCTGGATGCGCGCCGCCTGTTCCGACAGCCGGCGAGCAGGCGCCATGCTGCGGCGCACGGCCCAGGCCGCCAGCATCACGGTGGCGCCGACCCAGAGCACGCAGATCAGCAGCAGCGCGGTGCCGTAGGCATAGAGCAGCCGCGCGCCGGCGCCCACGCCCACGGCCACGGTGAGGACGGCGCCTGGCGCCAGGCGCTCGTCCAGCGCCACGCGCAAGCCGCGCATGCGCGAGCCGTCGGGCGCGTGCAGCTCCACTTCGTTGCCCGCCATCCGTTCCAGGATGACGGGCGGCTCGCCGCCATATAACTGGCGGCCGCGGCTGTCCTCGATCCAGATGCCCAGGTGGCCGTGGCCCGCGCGCATGTTGTCCAGCGCGGCGGCCAGTTCGTCCATGCCGCGCGCGCCGCGCTGCATGTCGACCAGGTGCTCGATGAGCTCGAACTTGCCGGTGACTTCGGTGATCTCCTGGCGCGCGACCTCGCGCTTGAGCGCCCAGAACAGCGTGGCGCCGGCCAGGCTGGAGACCAGCAGCGCGATGGCGCCCAGCAGCAGCGTCAGCCGCGCCTGCATGGAGCGCGTCCGGCCGGCGGGCGCGGGTTCCGGCCCTGGATCGGATTCCGAGGACGACGCGCCGGTCGCTGCCCGGCCGCTCATTCGGGGCGCGACTCCAGCACGTAGCCCATGCCGCGCACGGTATGCAGCAGCTTCGCGTCGAAGGGATCGTCCAGCTTGCCGCGCAGGCGGCGCACCGCCACGTCGATGACGTTGGTGTCGCTGTCGAAATTCATGTCCCAGACCTGCTCGGCCAGCGTGGTGCGCGACAGCACCTGGCCCTGGCGGCGCAGCAGCAGCACGAGCAGGTTGAATTCCTTGGCGGTCAGGTCCAGGCGGCGGCCGTCGCGCTGGGCGCGGCGTCGGGCCAGGTCCAGTTCCAGGCCGGCCAGGCGCAGGACAGAAGGCTCTTGCGCGCGGCCACGGCGCAGCAGCGCCTGCACCCGCGCGAGGAATTCGGAAAAGGCGAAGGGCTTGACCAGGTAGTCGTCGGCGCCGCCTTCCAGCCCGCGCACGCGGTCTTCGACGGCGTCGCGCGCGGTCAGCATGAGGATGGGCGTGTCCTTGTGCTCGCGCACCGAGGCCAGGATCTCGAAGCCGTCCACGCCGGGCAGCATGACGTCCAGGATGATGAGGTCGTAGTTGCCCTGCAGCGCGAGATGGCGGCCGTCCACGCCGTCGCGGGCCAGGTCCACGACGTGGCTTTGCTCCGACAGGCCTTTTTTCAGGTAGTCGGCCAGCTTGGGTTCGTCTTCGATGACCAGGATGCGCATGGCCGGAATGTACCATCCGGCCCGCGCGCGCGGCGCATCGCGCCGCGAAATCAGACGCTGCCTTCCACCGCGATCCGTTCGGGCGGGAAGCGCAGCGCGAAGGTGCTGCCCTTGCCGGGTTCGCTGCTGATCAGCAGCTCGGCGTCGTGCCGCATGGCGATGTGCTTGGTGATGGCCAGGCCCAGTCCGGTGCCGCCGACGGCGCGCGAACGGCCCCGATCCACGCGGTAGAAGCGCTCGGTCAGCCGGGGGATGTGGCGGGCCGGGATGCCGATGCCGGTGTCCTGCACGCTGTAGTGCGCGCCGCCGTCGTCCTCGCGTTCCCAGCGCACGGTGATGGTGCCGCCGTCGGGGGTGTAGCGCACGGCGTTGGTCAGCAGGTTGGACAGCGCCGAGGTCAGCTCGGTCTCCGCGCCCAGCACGTCCAGGGACTCGTCCACATGCCATTCCAGCTTGTGGCGTCCGCCGGACAGGGCTTCGATCTGCTGGCGCGCCTTCTGCAGCAGCGCGCCGATGTTCACCGCCCGCGGGTCGCCGCCGGGCGAGGATTCCAGCGTGGACAGGGTCAGCAGGTCCTCGACGATGGCCTGCATGCGCTGGGCCTGCTCGTGCATCATGTCCAGGTACTGCGCGCGCTGCTCGGCGGGCAGGGCGTCGTCGGGCATGTCGCGCAGTGTCTCCAGGAAGCCCGCCAGCACCGTCAGCGGCGTGCGCAGCTCGTGCGAGACATTGGCGACGAAGTCGCGGCGGGTGGTTTCCAGCCGTTCGATCTGGGTGACGTCGCGCGTGATCAGCAGCCGCTGGTTGCTGGCGTAGGCCGTGAGCTGCATCATCATCAGCCGTTCCTGGCCGTTCTGGCCCAGCCGCACCAGGATCGGATCGGGCCAGGAAGCGCGGTGCGCGTATTCGACGAACTCTGGCGCGCGCAGCAGGTTCAGCAGGTTGTGGCCGCGGTCGGCCGGCAGGCGCAGGCCCAGGTGCTGACGCGCCATGCGGTTGCACCAGTCGATCTGGAAATCCTCATTGAGCGTCACGGCGCCGTCGGGCAGGGTCTGGGCCGCGGCCAGCATGCCCTGCATGGTGTCGCGGGTCTCGGCCAGTTCACGGGCGCGGGCGCGGGTGTAGCGGTACAGCGGCGCCAGGATGTCGTCCCAGGGGCCTACCGAGGCCGGCGGGGACGTATCGGGATGGTGGGCCCAGTGGGACACCAGGTGCAGCCGCCAGCTGCGCCACAGCAGCATGGCGACCATGGCGACGCTGAAGACGATCCAGCCTGCCGGGTCTCCGATGAGCCAGTGCGCCAGCAGCGCCGCGACCGCCCACAGGGCGACCAGGAAAAGGGTGCGCAGCCAGATCATCGTGGGAGGAAGTCTTAGCGTGCAGGAACCTGTGCCGTGAAGCGGTAGCCGCTGCCGCGCACCGTTTCGACGTGGGCGTCGTGGCCGCTGGGCTCCAGCGCCTTGCGCAGGCGGCGGATATGGACGTCGACGGTGCGTTCCTCGACGAACACGTGGTCGCCCCAGACCTGGTCGAGCAGCTGCGAGCGCGAGAACACGCGTTCCGGATGCGTCATGAAGAAATGCAGCAGGCGGAATTCCGTGGGGCCGATCTGCAGCGACTGGCTGTTGCCGGACAGGCGGTGCGTGACCGGGTCCAGCTTCAGGCCGCCCACGTCGATGACGTCGTCGGTGAGCTGGGGCGCGCGGCGGCGCAGCACGGCCTTGATGCGGGCCATCAGCTCCTTGGGCGAGAAGGGCTTGGTGATGTAGTCGTCGGCGCCGGCTTCCAGGCCGTCGACCTTGTCCTGCTCGGAGCCCTTGGCGGTGAGCATGATGACCGGGACGGCGCGGGTGCGTTCGTCGTTGCGCAGCTTGCGCGCGACGGCCAGGCCGGAGGTGCCGGGCAGCATCCAGTCCAGCAGGATCAGGTCGGGCAGCTCGGCGCGGATCAGGGTCTGGGCCTGGTCGGCGTCGAAGGCGCGCAGCACCTTGTGTCCGGCGAAGGACAGGTTGACGGCGATCAGTTCCTGGATGGCGGGTTCGTCTTCGACGACGAGAATGGTGCTGGACATGGTGGCTGTTTGGGCACGATGCGGAGCGCCGGCGCGGCGCGAACATTGCGATAGTATGGCCGCAATATTTCAGGTATGTGACCGTAGCGCAATAGTATGGCGCGTGGCGGGCCGCCTCCGTGCGTCCGATAGGCTACCATTGGGCGATATATCGGGAATTCACTATGCAAACCCCCTCCGAATCGCAACATTCCGCGGATTCCGCCTCGCAATCCACGCATTTCGGCTTCCAGACCGTGCCGGAAGGCGACAAAGCCCGCAAAGTCGCCGAAGTCTTCCATTCCGTGGCCCAGCGCTACGACATCATGAATGATTTCATGTCGGCCGGGCTGCACCGCGTCTGGAAGGCCTTCACCATCGGCCGCGCCGCGATCCGTCCTGGCATGAAGGTGCTGGACATCGCCGGCGGCACGGGCGACCTGGCGCGCGCCTTCGCCAAGCGCGCCGGTCCGGACGGGGAAGTCTGGCTGACCGACATCAACGATTCCATGCTGCGCGTGGGCCGCGACCGTCTGACCGACGCCGGCCAGATCGTCCCGGCCGCCGTCTGCGACGCCGAGCGCCTGCCGTTCCCCACCGGCTATTTCGACCGCGTCAGCGTGGCCTTCGGCCTGCGCAACATGACCCACAAGGACCGCGCGCTGGCCGAGATGACCCGGGTGCTCAAGCCGGGCGGCAAGCTGCTGGTGCTGGAATTCTCCCGCATCGCCAAGCCGCTGGCGCCGGTCTATGATTGGTATTCTTTCAACGTGTTGCCCTGGTTGGGCAAGACCGTCGCCAAGGATGAGGCCAGCTACCGCTACCTGGCGGAATCGATCCGCATGCATCCCGACCAGGAAACCCTGGCCGACATGATGCGCACGGCCGGTCTGGAGCGCGTGCAGTACTTCAATCTGACCGCCGGCATCGCCGCGCTGCACGAGGGTGTGCGCCTGGGCTGATATCCCCACTTTTTTCGGACGACCCCCTTACCCACAGGGAACTTGTGGGGCGGGATCTTGTCCGTTATTCTTATGCAATTCAGATTGTTGTAAGGAAAATTCGCGGGTGCGGCGCTACGGGGCGCCGCCTTCGCGAGTACGAGGAGCACACCAACCATGACCAAATTCTGTCTTTCGCGGTTTTTCGCCGCAGCGCTGATCGCCGTTTCCGGCGCGGCGCTGGTGACGGCTTCGTTTGACGCCGAGGCGCGCCGCGCTGGCGGCGGCAGCAGCGTGGGCCGTCAGTCCAGCAACGTGACCCAGCAGCGCCAGGCCACCACGCCGCCGGCCGCCGGCAGCAACACCGCCGGCGCCACCGCCGCGCCGGCAGCCGCCGGCGCCGCCACGGCGGGCGCGGCCACGGCCGGCGCCGCGGCCAAGAGCGGCGCCTCGCGCTGGCTCGGCCCCATCGCCGGCATCGCCGCCGGCCTGGGCATCGCCGCGCTGCTTTCCAGCATGGGCCTGTCCGGCGCCTTCGCCGAGTTCCTGTCGTCCGCGTTGCTGATCGCGCTGGCCGTCTTCGCCGTGTTGTTCATCGTGCGCCGCCTGCGTGGCGCCGCCCCGCGTCCGGCCACGCAGTCCGCCTTCGGCGGCGCGGGTCAGGCCCCCGGCCAGCCGCAGCAACAGCCCATGTGGCGTGAGACGCTGCAGCCGGCTCCGGCGGCTCCCGCCGCGCCTGTGGCCGCTGCCGCTGCCGCGCCCGCCGCGGCCGCGCTGCCCAAGGCTGGTGAAGACGGCAACTGGTACGTGCCGGGCGACTTCGACACCGTCAGCTTCCTCAAGCAGGCCAAGGAGCAGTTCGTGCGCATCCAGGCCGTCTGGGACAGCGGCGAAACCGACCGCCTGCGCGAGTTCCTGACCGACGACCTGATCGTCGAACTCAAGCCGCAGCTGGCCGAACGCGGTGGCGCCGCCAACAAGACCGAAGTGGTCCTGCTGAATGCCGAACTGCTGGGCATCGAGACCGTTTCCGACGGCCACCTGGCCAGCGTCCGCTTCTCGGGCATGCTGCGCGAGGCACCCGGCGCCGAGGCCTTCCGCTTCGAGGAAGTCTGGAACCTGTTCAAGCCCGCCAACGGCGGCTGGTTGCTGGCCGGCATCCAGCAGATCCCGGTCGACTACGCCAGCTGAGCCTGACGTCTGCTGCACCGATCCGGACGGCCCTGGCCGTCCGGTCCCAACCGGCCCTTCTGGGCCGGTTTTTCCATGTCCGGGCGCAAAGCCACGCTACGCCCCGACCCGTTACACTCCAGGCTTGCCCACTGTAAAAAACCGGCAACCCCGCCCCTTGGCCGTTGCCGATTGCCTTTCATGCTGCCTCTTCCGTTCCTGCCCACGCCGTCACGCTTGGCCACCCAGGCGCTCAACATGCTGTTGAAGCGCGAAGACTGGGCGCGCGAGCGCCTGGTCCGCCACGCCGGCAAGACGGTGCGCTTCGCGCTGGGCGGATTCTCGCTGGGCCTGACCATCGGCAGCGACGGGCTGGCGGAGCTGTCCGATCCGGCCGTGGTGCCGGATGTGACGCTGACCGTCTCACCCGAAAAACTGTCGCTGCCGCGCCTGTCCGGCGGCGAGGCACCGGACATGGCCGAGGCCACGCATATTTCCGGCGACGCGGCGCTGGCCCAGGTGGTGGCCGACCTGTCCAAGCAGTTGCGCTGGGATCCCGAAGACGCGCTGGCGCGCGTGGTGGGCGACATCGCCGCGCTGCGCCTGGTGGGCGGGGCGCGCAGGCTGGCGGGCGGCACGTTGCAGGCCGGCCAGCGCGCGGCCGAGAATGTGTCCGAATACCTGGCCGAGGAAAGCGGCCTGCTGCTGGGCCGTCCGGCGCTGGCGCAATGGCGCCTGGACCTGGCCGAGCTGGACGCGCGCGCCGAGGCGCTGGCGCGGTCCGCCGCCGTTCTGCAGACGAAACTGGCCGCCGCTGGCGCCAAGCGGGGCGCCTGATCCATGTTCCCCCTGCTGCGCCTGCTACGCATCATCCTGGTTTCCCTGCGCTACGGCCTGGACGAGCTGGTGCTTTCCAGCCTGAACCACCCGCTGGCCACCTGCCTGCTGCGCGTCATGCGGCTGGGCACTCGTCCGCGCCAGCCACGCGGACTGCGGTTGCGCCTGGCGCTGGAGTCGCTGGGCCCCATCTTCGTCAAGTTCGGCCAGGTGCTGTCCACCCGCCGCGACCTGATTCCGGCCGATATCGCCAATGAACTCGCGCTGCTGCAGGACCGCGTGCCGCCGTTCCCGTCGGCCCAGGCCGCCGCCTGCGTCGAGGCCGCGCTCGGCGCGCCGCCGGACAAGCTGTTCGCGCAATTCGATGTCGATCCGGTGGCCTCGGCCTCGATCGCCCAGGTGCACTTCGCGGTGCTGCACGACGGCCGCGAGGTGGCGGTCAAGGTGCTGCGCCCGGGCATGCTGAGCATCATCGAAAAGGACCTGTCGCTGCTGAAGATCGTGGCCCGCATCATCGAGCGGCTGGGGCCGGACGGCCGCCGCCTGAAGCCGCGCGAGGTGGTGGCGGAATTCGACAAGTACCTGCATGACGAGCTGGACCTGGTGCGCGAGGCCTCCAACTGCAGCCAGCTGCGCCGCAATTTCGGCCCCGAATCGGGCCGTGGCGACATGCTGATCGTGCCCGAGGTGATCTGGGAATACACCGCCGCCACCGTGTTCACCATGCAGCGCATGTACGGCATGCCGGTGGGGCAGGTCGAGCGCATGCGCGCGGCCGGCATCGACATTCCCACGCTGGCCCGCACTGGCGTCGAGATCTTCTTCACCCAGGTGTTCACCGACGGCTTCTTCCACGCCGACATGCACCCGGGCAACATCTACGTGTCCGACCGGCCCGAGACGCTGGGCAGCTATATCGCGCTGGACTTCGGCATCGTCGGCTCGCTGTCCGAGTTCGACAAGAACTACCTGGCGCAGAATTTCCTGGCCTTCTTCCACCGCGACTACCGCCGCGTGGCGCAGCTGCACATCGAGTCCGGCTGGGTGCCGCCCGACACGCGCGAGGAAGAGCTGGAGGGTGCGGTGCGCGCCGTGTGCGAGCCGTACTTCGATCGGCCGCTGTCCGAAATCTCGCTGGGCCAGGTGCTGCTGCGCCTGTTCCAGACCTCGCGGCGCTTCAATGTCGAGATCCAGCCGCAGTTGGTGCTGCTGCAGAAGACGCTACTCAACGTCGAGGGCCTGGGACGGCAGTTGGATCCCAATCTCGATCTCTGGAAGACGGCCAAGCCCTATCTGGAACGCTGGATGCGCCAGCGCGTCGGCATCAAGGGCCTGCGCCAGAGTCTGGAAAAGGAAGCGGCGCAGTGGTCGCAGATGCTGCCGGCGCTGCCCAGGCTGGTCCACGACCATCTCAACCGCCCGAACGTCTCGCCCGCCCTGCTGGCCGAAATGGTCCAGCTGCGCCGGGCGCAAGAGCAGAACAACCGGCTCGTCGCGGCCCTGGTCGGCGTGATCGCGCTGGCTGTCGGGGTGGCGCTGTGGGCATTGACCCGGTAGGCGGCGCGATGCTCTAGACGGTTCCTGTCATGTTTCGTTCATGAAACAGTCATCATAGCTTCGCGGGACGCGGCGAAAAATAGCGCTCGCGGGAGTCGGCGCCACCCAGGCTCCATCCTGCGCCGCGCGCAGACGGAACATGCCGCCCGCAGGCGCGTAGCGCGGCTTCCAGGCCGCGGCGCCATTCGATTTATTTCTATAGCCCCACGCGGGACATATACAAGGGCAGACCATGCTTTATCCTGAACTCTTCAAGACCATGGAAGCCGTGCGCTGGAACATGGCGCATGACATCCCCTGGGATGATTTTGATCGCAGCAAGCTCTCGGACGAGCAGGCCCAGACGATCAAGATGAACGCCATCACCGAATGGGCGGCGCTTCCTGCGACGGAGATGTTCCTGCGCGACAATCGCGGCGACAGCGATTTCTGCGCATTCATGTCGGTCTGGTTCTTTGAAGAGCAGAAGCATTCCCTGGTGCTGATCGAATACCTGCGCCGCTTCCGCCCGGACCTGATGCCGACCGAGGAAGAGCTGCACAAGGTGCGCTTTGAATTCGATCCGGCGCCCGAGCTGGAAACCCTGATGCTGCATTTCTGCGGCGAGGTGCGTCTGAACCACTGGTACCGCCGCGCCGCCGAATGGCATACCGAGCCGGTCATCAAGGCCATCTACAAGACCGTGGCGCAGGACGAGGCCCGCCACGCCGGCGCCTACCTGCAATACATGCGCCGCGCGCTGCATGATCGTGGCCAGGAAACCAGCGAGCAGGCCCGCCTGGCGTTCTCGAAGATCGGCGTGCTGATGGCGTCGGCCGCGCGCACGCAGCAGGCGTTGCACCCGACCAACCTGCACGTGAACAAGCAGCTGTTCCCCAACGACACGGTGCAGTCGCGCCTGCCCGAGCCGGGCTGGCTGGAGCACTGGCTGGACACGCAGATCCGCTTCGATGGCGTCTGGGAGCAGAAGGTCGCCTCGCGCATCCTGCACATCCTGTCCAAGCTGATGGACCGCAGCTTCGAGACCGTCAAGGATCTGAATCGCTACCGCAAGGAAATGACGGCGCTGCTCGTCCCCAAGGAAAAGGAAATCATCCTGGCGGGCGCCTGACCGCTACAATCCGGCCATGACCGCCCGTTTCGAATCCAAGATCCTGTCCCGCGGAGACTGCGTCGCCGCCGTCGCCGCCGGCCGCTATGCGCGCCCGCTGGTGTTCACCAATGGCGTCTTCGACATCCTGCATCGCGGGCACGCCACCTACCTGGATCAGGCGGCCCAGCTGGGCGGCACGCTGATCGTGGCGGTCAACACCGACGAATCCGTGCGCCGCCTGGGCAAGGGCGCCGAGCGCCCGCTCAACCGCATGGAGGACCGCGCCGCGCTGCTGGCGGCGCTGGGCTGCGTCGCCGTGGTGACCTCGTTCCATGAGGACACGCCCGAGGTCCTGATCGGCCAGTTGAAGCCCGACCTGATCGTCAAGGGCGGCGACTACGACATGGAAACACTGCCCGAGACCGCGCTGGTCAAGAGCTGGGGCGGCCGCGCGGTGGCGATCCCGTTCGAGTTCGAGCGTTCCACGACGGCGCTGGTGAAGAAGATTCAGGGCGGCTGAGCGGTCGCGCGTCGATCCTGCAAAGCAAAAAAGAAGGCGACCCGATCGGGCCGCCTTTGTCATCTGCGCGCGGCGCTGGCCGCGATCAGAATTTCCAGCGCAGCGTCATCGACGCGGTCTGGTCGCGGTTGCCCGAACCGAACTGTCCGCTGTAGCCCACCGCCAGCGTGGTGTTGCGCGACAGGTTGCCGTCCAGGCCCAGCTCGACCAGCGCCGCGTTGCGGGCGATGGGCGCGCCGGTCACCGAGAACGAATCGCCGCCGGCGAAGGCCATGGTGGTGCTGGGTTGCACGTCGCCGAAGGTATGCCGCCAGCCCAGGCCGGCACGGAGCGCTGCGCTGATCGAGCCCAGCATGATGTCCTGGCGGCCGCGCAGGCCCAGCGTGGTGGTGGTCAGGGCGTTGCGCTGGCTCTGGCCGGACAGGGCCGCGTAGCCGCCCGATTCGGAGAAGCCACGGATGCGCTGGTCGCTCCAGGTCAGGCCCGCGTACGGTTCCAGCGTCAGCGCCGGCGAGACGCGCATGGCGTAACCCAGCTCGGTGAACAGCTGCGCGGTGCTGGCGCCGTAATCGGCCTGCAGTTTCTGCGTGCCGCCGCCGATCCGGACCATGCGTTCGGTGCTCAGGTCGTGCCAGGTATAGGCGCCGCCGGCCAGGAAGTTCAGCTTGCCCGCGCCCGCCTCGAAGGACTTGCCGGCGTACAGGGTCAGGCTGTAGTTGCTGATGTCGGCCTTGGAATCGACGGCGTCGGCGCGCGCGCGCGAGTCGGTGTAGCCCACCGCGCCGCCCATGCGCCAGCCGCCGCCCAGCGGGCGGTCCGCGCCCATGTAAAGGCCGCCGGTGTGCTGGCGCACCTCGGCGGTGTTGCTGGTGGAACTGCTGCGCTGCCAGTTGCCGATGACCTGGGCCCAGACCGGGCGCACGGTCGAACCGGGCAGCGTGGCCGCGTCGGGCGCCGCATCGCTGGCGCCCGCGGCGGCGCTCGGCTGGCCGGGCAGCAGGGAGGCGCTCAGGTTGCTGCGGAAGTGTTCCAGCGGCAGCGTCGCGGACGTGTTGGCGACGTTGCGCAGCGACGCGGCGTTGCTGGCATGGGTTTCGCCGGACAGCGAGTTGAACGTCGGCGCGGGCGCGCCCACGGGCAGGTTGAGCACGGCCTGGTACAGCGGATTGCTGGTGGGCAGGCTCTGGACGCCGCGTGCCGCCGCGCGCTGGTTGCTGGTGTAGGCCAGGTCCTCGAAGCGGATGGGGCGGTCGGGGGTGACGGGATCCGGGTCGGGCTTGGGCGCCTGGCGCAGGGCCAGCGTCAGCACCACCGTGTTGCCTTCGTTGGCCACGGTGGGCTTGAGATAGGCCAGGTTGGAGGTGGTCGACATGAACTTGTTGCTCAAGGTCTGCGCCGTCAGGATGGTGTAGCGCGTGCTTTCCGCATACGTGCCCGTGCCGGCGACCACGCTGACCGTGCCGTGTATTTGCGCCTTGCCGTTGACATCGAGGCGGTCGGCGGCGGTGGGGGTGGCGCGGACTTCGAAGGTGTCGCCGGGGCCCAGGTACAGGTCGCCCGTCATGGAAGCGGTGGTGGGCTTGCCATCCGCGCTGTTCAGCGCCAGCGTGTTGCGGCCGGTCGACAGGACATAGCCGGTGATGTTCGATCCGTTCGCCAGTTCCAGGCGATTGCCGTCGCCGGTCAGCTTGATCGCCGCGGCCGGCGAGCCGTCGATGTTCTTGCCTCCGCTGATAGTGCCGTAGTTGACGATGTAGACGTTGTCCTTGGCGACGACACCCGTGCCGCCGGCGCCGGCGCTGTATGGACTGCCGGAGTAATTGTTGTTGTCGGCGGCTTCGCCACCCTTGATCTGGCCACGGTTGATCAGGTCGGGCAAGCTGAGCGGAGCGCCAGACGGGCGCGGCGTGTTCGAGCCCGTCGTGATGACGATGCCGTTGCCGCCGTCGCCGCCGCGGGAATTGCGGGTCGAGCTGAAGCCGCCCGCGCCGCCGGTGATGGAGCCTTCGTTGACCATGCGACCACTGCGCAGCACGGCGCCGTCTCCGCCCTTGCCGCCGGGCGCGGGGCCGGATGGGGAGTCGTTGTCGTTGTACCCGCCTTGTCCGCCAACAATCAAGCCAGCATTCTGGACGCTGCCTTTGTCCAGGTACAGCCCGGCGCCGCCGCTGCCGCCGCTGCCGCCCATCGAATAGGTGGCGTCGCCGCCGACCAATTGCCCGTTGGCGGCGACATCGACCTTGCCATCCATCACGATCAGGCCGTCCCCGCCGCCGCCGCCGCCTTCCGCCTGCGAATAGCCGATCCAGCCCGGGCCCCCGATGAGGTTGGACCGGACCGTGATGGTGGCATTGGCGCCGCCGAAGTAGGCTGCCGCGCCGCCGCCGCCGCCGCCGCCGGTGGGGGCGGTACCGCCCACGCCGCCTTGGACGATGGCGGTGAATTCACGGACGGTGTTGGCGGACAGGTCGGACACGGTGACTTTGCCGTCGTTTGGGTCGATGTTCTCACCCTTGCCCTGGTTTTCCCAGCCGCCGCCCTTGCCGCCCGGCTTGTCGCCAGCGCCGCCGGCGCCGCCGGCCAGGGCCTGGCTGGCGGCCAGGGTCAGCGCGGCGCTCAATAGCGCGGTGGTCAACCGGGGCAGGAACGGGGGGCGAGGCGTTGGCGTCAGCGCGATCTGACTGTCGGAAGCGCGGGCATAGTGTGTAGTCATGGAGGCGTCGTCTCATGGAACGAAGCATCGGACGGCCTCGTTCTGCGGCGCGAATCGTAACAGGTTAAGAAACAAAGTTTCTTATCATTTCTCACTATGTCGCAAGAATGCTACTGCTTTGCAGGGGTTTTCAGCGCGGCTCGCGCAGCAGCCGGTTGATCGCTTCCAGGTCGGTCTCGGCCAGGATGCCGCTGACCGCCTTCAGCCGCAGCCCGGACAGCAGCGTGGTGTAGCGCGCCAGCGCCAGATCGCGCTGGGTGGCATAGAGCTGCTGCTGGGCATTGAGCACGTCCAGGCTGATGCGCACGCCCACTTCGTAGCCGGTGCGGTTGGCCTCGACCGAGGCGCGGCTGGATTTCTCGCCGGCCTCCAGCGCGTCGATGCGCGCCAGGCCGCTGGTCACGCCCGTGTAGTGCTGGCGCGCGGCCTGGACGGCCTGGCGTCGGGCGGCCTCGAAATCGTGCCGCGCCTTCTGTTCGAGCTGCACCCGCTCGGTCACCTGGGACGAGACGCCGCCGCCCGAATACAGCGGAATCGACAGCACCACGCCCACGCTGTTGTTGATGGGCTTGCCGGGCGCGCCGCTGCCGTTGCTCATGACCGCGTCGCTGGCGCTGCCGCTGGTGGCGCGCAGGTTCACGGTGGGGTAGTGGCCGCTCCTGGCGATCTGGATGTCGCGGCCGGCAATTCGGGTCTGGAGCTGGGCGCGCAGCACGTCCAGGCTGGAGGCTTCGGCCTGCGTGCTCCAGTCGTTCAGCCGGGCCGGCTGGGGCGAGGGCAGGCGCACGCCGGGCGGCAGCTCCGCCAGCGCGCCGGCAGGCGAGCCCAGGATCTGGGCCAGCACGTCGCGGCGCACGTCCAGATCGTTCTGCAGCCGCAGTTCCTGCGCCAGCACCAGGTCGTAGCGCGCCTGCGCCTCGTAGGTATCGGTGATGGTGGCGTTGCCCAGCTCGAAATTGCGCTTGGCCGATTCCAGCTGTCCCGCGACGGCGGCCTTCTCGGCTTCGGTCGCCGTCAGGGCGTCCTGCGCGTAGAGCACGTTGAAATAGGCTTCGGCCACGCGCAGCAGCAGATCCTGGAAGGCCTGCTGCAGCCGCACTTCGGCGTCGGCGGTCAGCAGCTTGGATTGCTCGTAGGCCTGCCAGCGCGACCAGTTGAACAGCGGCTGCGTCAGCGCCAGGTCCCAGGTGCCGCGGCTGCCGCTGTAGGCCATGCCGAAGCCCTGCGTGCTGCGGGTTTCGCGGTAGGCGCCGCCGGCCTCGGCGCTGATCTGCGGCAACAGTCCGGCGCGGGCCTGGGGTTCCTTTTCCAGGCTGGCGCGGTAGTTGGCACGCGCGGCGGCATAGACCGGGTCGCTGCCCAGCGCGGTGCGCCAGACCTGCATCAGGTCGTCGGCGGCGTGGGCGCGCGACGGACCGACGCTTGCGGCGCAGGTGAAGACCAGTAATGCCGTAAGCGATCGGACGCGCATGATGTTTCGTGGGAGTCGTGCGGCTCCAGGACGTCCGCCCCGCATCCCCGCGCCGGGCGGGGACGGCGCGGGCGGCGCCGGATCAGAACTTGAACTGGGACACCGTCGCGCCGCGCAGCGGCTTGATGACGGTTTCGAACAGGTTGACGGTTTCGAAGCTGGCGGCCGTGGTGCGGGTGATGCGACAGGCGGTCATGACGGGCGCCTGGCCCACGATGACGACCAGGCGGCCGCCCACGCGCAGCTGGTACTTGAGCGCGTCAGGCACGGCCGGCACCGAGCCGGTCACCAGGATGGCGTCGTATTCGGTCGAGCCCCAGCCGTTGCGGGCGTCGCCGGTTTCGACCTTGACGTTGGTGACGTTGTTCATCTGCAGGTTCTGCTGCGCGAAGGTCACCAGGCGGCTGTCGATCTCGACCGAGGTCACCTGCTGCGCCAGATAGCCCAGCAGCGCGGCCTGGTAGCCCGAGCCGGTGCCGATTTCCAGCACGCAGTCCGACTTGGTCAGCTGAAGTTCCTGCGCCAGGCGCGCCTCGATCTTCGGGGCCAGCATGTTCTGCCGGGAGTCGACGCCGTTGATCTGCAGCGGGATCTCCAGGTCGGAGAACGCCAGCGCGCGCAGGGCCGGCGGAACGAACTGTTCGCGACGCACATCGAACAGGGCTTGCAGCACATTGGCGTCAAGCACGTCCCAGGGGCGGACCTGCTGTTCCACCATGTTGAAGCGGGCTTGTTCTACGTCGGGCAGGGTCGAAGCGTTCATGACGGTCAGAGAAAACAGAGGAATCAACTGACCATTGTACCGATTCGTAGCGTCCTGTGACGCCATGGGGCGCGGGCCCGGCCGGGGAGGGGTCAGGCCGCCTCCGGCCGGGGGCAATGTAACCGCGCGCCGCTCACCACCAGGCGTGGAAGTGGTGCACCGGGCCGTGGCCCGAGCCGGCCGACAGGCGGCCGGACTGGCGGATGGCTTCCGTCAGGTAGGCCTTGGCGCGGCGGGCCGCCTCGGGCACGTCGCCGGTCTGCGGCAGCAGCGCGGCCAGCGCGGCCGACAGGGTGCAGCCGGTGCCGTGCGTGTTGGCGGTCTCGATGCGGTGGCCGGGCAGTTCGATCATGCGGTCGCCGTCGTGCAGCAGGTCGATGGTGTCGTTGCCGGGCAGGTGGCCGCCCTTGACCATGACCCAGCGCTCGCCGTCATAGGCCATCTTGTTGCGCAGGCGCTCGGCCACGCGACGCATTTCCTTCACGCTTTCCACCGGCCGCTCTTCCAGCAGCACGCCGGCCTCGGGCAGGTTCGGGGTCAGCAGCGTGGCCTGGGGCAGCAGCGCCTCGCGCATGGCGCTCACGGCGTCGCGCTCGAGCAGCAGGTCGCCGCTCTTGGCCACCATGACCGGGTCCAGCACCACGTGGGCCGGCTTCCATTTGGCGAGCTTCTCCGCCACCACCAGCGTCACGGGCTGCTGGCCCAGCATGCCGATCTTGACCGCCGCGATCGGCACATCGGCGAACAGCGTGTCGATCTGCAGGCCGACGAAGGCCGGCGGCACGGGTGAAATGCCGGTCACGCCCTGCGTGTTCTGCGCCGTCAGCGCGGCGATCACGGCGCAGCCGTAGGCGCCCAGGGCGCTCATGGTCTTGACGTCGGCCAGGCTGCCGGCGCCGCCGGACGGATCGACGCCCGCGATGCTGAGCGTGTTGGGGATGGGGCGGGCGTTCATCGGGCGTGTCCTTGGCGCCGGGAGGCGGCGGCGTTCACTGCACGCCGAGGGGCGACGGCGTTCATTTCGCGGCGCCCGCGGCGATCAGGCCTTCGGTGGGCGAGCTGGGCGCGCCGCTGTAGAGCTTCTTCGGCATGCGGCCGGCCAGGAAGGCCTCGCGGCCGGACTCCACGCCCTTCTTCATGGCGCTGGCCATCAGGATCGGGTCGCGGGCGGCGGCGATGGCGGTGTTCATCAGCACGGCGTCGCAGCCCAGCTCCATGGCGATGGCGGCGTCGGACGCGGTGCCCACGCCGGCGTCGACCACGATGGGCACGCGCGCCTGGTCGATGATCAGGCGCAGGTTCCAGGGATTCAGGATGCCCATGCCCGAGCCGATCAGCGAGGCCAGCGGCATCACCGCCACGGCGCCCAGGTCTTCCAGCATGCGGCACTGGATGGGATCGTCGGTGCAATACACCATGACCTTGAAGCCTTCGTCGACCAGGGTCTTGGTGGCCTTGAGCGTTTCGGGCATGTTGGGGAACAGCGTGTGCGGATCGCCCAGCACTTCCAGCTTGACCAGGTCGTGGCCGTCCAGCAGCTCGCGCGCCAGCCGCAGCGTGCGGATGGCGTCGTCGGCGGTGTAGCAGCCGGCGGTATTGGGCAGCAGCGTGAATTTCGACGGCGGCACGTGGTCGAGCAGGCTGGGCTCGCCGGCATGCTGGCCGATGTTGGTGCGGCGGATGGCGACGGTGACGATCTCGGCGCCGCTGGCGTCCAGCGCCTGGCGGGTCTGTTCGAAATCCTTGTACTTGCCGGTGCCGACGAGCAGGCGCGACGAATAGGCGCGGCCGGCGATGGTGAGGGTGTCTTGGGTGGTCATGGCGGTGTTTCGAAGAGCGGGACCGGGAGCGGACCCGAGGGACGGTCTGAGCGTTGCACGAATGATAAAGCACGCGGCGGCGACGCTGGCGCGATGGGCGGAACGCGGCGTTCCACTATTTGCCGAACCCGGCGGAATTCCGTGGGGGCAGCGCCTATTGCCGCATCGCGTCCAGCGTCTCGCACAGCGCCTCGGCAGCATCGATCAGGCGGGGGCCGGGACGGTACAGGGCATCGGCGTCGATGCCGTACACATGGCCGGCCTGGGCGGCCGGCAGGCCCAGCTTGCGCCAGGCCGCGAGGTTGTTCGCCTTGTCTTCCTGCCGCGACACGCCCGCCAGCACGGCGTCGGGCCGGGCCGCCAGCACGCTTTCCAGCGACACCTGGGGCGCCACCACGGGCGAGTCGGCGAAGACGTTGACGCCGCCGCACAAGCGCAGGGCGTCGCTGACGATGCTGGTCCGGTTCAGCGTGTAGATGGGATCCAGCCCGGCCTGGATGAAGACCCGCAGCGGCCGGCGGTCGGCATGGCGCGCGGCCAGCCGGTCCAGCCGTTCGCGCAGCGCCCTGGCGGCGGGCCGAGCCTGGTCCTGGGTGCCGAACAGCTCGCCCATCCGTTCCACCGCGGCGGGGATGTCCGCCAGTGTCTGCGGGTCGCTGTAGTAGACCGGCACGCCCAGCTTGTCCATGACGCGGACCAGCGGTTCGGCGGCGGCCGGTTGCCAGGCGATGATCAGGTCGGGCCGGACGGCGGTCACGCGTTCCGCGTCGGGTTGCGTGCCGTCGCCGATGACCGGCAGCGCGCGCGCGGCCGGCGGATAGTCGCTGCCACGGATCGTGGCGGCGATACGGTCGCCGGCGCCAGCCGCGTAGACCAGCTCGGTGGCATGCGGCGCCAGCGTCACCGCCCGGCGCGCGGGCTCGGCCAGCACGACTGCGCGGCCACGGTCGTCCTGGACCCGGATCGGCGCAGTCTGCGCCTGTGCCGATCCCGCGAGCACCGCCATGCCAAGCCCGAAGGCAGGCAGCAAGCCACTCATTACTTGCCCATAGCGCCAAATGCTCCGCATGAAGCAGACGCCACTCCAGAGGGATGCCGCGGAGCCGGCTTTGCCGGTCCGCAGGCATGCTCCCTTGAGGGGGAAGCGCGCAGCGCTTCGGGGGTGGGCTTTCACTCTAGTAGCGCAACGTCAGCGAAGCGTAGAAGTTGCGGCCAGGCGCTGGGTACAGGTTGTAGCGCGCCGTGGAGCCCAGGTACTGGAAGTCCGTGTTGGCGCCGCGCACGCCGTAGCTGGCGTACTTGCGATCCAGAATGTTGTTCACGCCCACCGCGCCTTCGATGTTGCGGGTGAACTTGTAGGCCAGCTTGGTGTTGAACAGCACATAGGCGTTCAGTTCCTCGCCGAACTGGTTGGCCTGGTCGTTGTCCATGCGCGACTTGCCGACGTACTGGGCCGACACGTTCCACAGCAGCGCATCGGTGGGACGCCAGGTCACGCCGGCGTTGGCCAGCCACTTCGGCACCAGCGGCACCTGTTTGCCGGCCAGGTCCACGCCGCTGTACGTGCCGGAACGGAACTTTGCCTCCATCCAGGTCAGGTTGGCGTCCAGCGTGATGCTGCTGGTCAGGGCATGGTGTCCTTCCAGCTCGATGCCCTGGCGGCGCGTCGGGTCGAGGTTGATGTTGCCGCCGGTGCCCGGACCCCAGATGCCATCGCCCAGCGGGTTGTACTGGATCTCGTTGCGCAGGTCGTAGCGGAACCAGGACAGGCGCGCGCTGCTCTTGTCCGACTTCCAGGTCAGGCCCAGTTCCTTGTCGGTGGAGGTTTGCGGCGCCAGCGGCGATTTCACCGACACCAGTTCGTCGGCGTTGGCCACGCGGAAGCTGCGGCCGACCTTGGCATAGGCGCCGAAGCCGGCGCCGATGTCCTGGCGCACGCCCAGCTGCCAGGCGGTCAGGTGGTTGCCACGGTCGGACGGCTGGTCCATGCCGGACAGGATCTCCACCTTGTCCGAGGCGTACTGACGGCGCAGGCCCAGTGTCACGAGCGTGCTCTCGGTGGCGCGAATCGTGCCCTCGGCGAACAGGCCGTACTGGCGCTGGCGCGATTCCCACTTCGCCGGCGTGGGCGAGTAATAGGCGTCCTGGGCCGAGGTGGTCTTGGCTTCCTGCGCGTCGGCGCCGAAGACCACGCTGTGGCCGCCGTTGATGGGCAGGCGGTAGCGCAGGCTGGCGAGGTTCTCGGTCAGCTTCTGGTCGCGCAGGATATCGCCGAAGCCGTCGTAGGACACGCCATCCAGCTTCTTCTGGCGGGAGGACGCGTCGGCGTACAGCGTGCCGGCGCCGATGGACTGTTCGACCTGCAGGCCGATGGTGGTCGTGGTGGTCCTGATGCGGTCGATGTCGTTCTTGGCGCCGCGCGGGTCGCTCTCGAACTCGTTCTTGCCGGTGTATGGATCGATCAGGCGCGAGCCTGGCAGGTCCAGGCGCTGCGTGGTGGTGTTGCCGTACAGGCGGATCGAGCCGTTGTCGTGGCGCAGCGTGATGCCGCCGCCGCCGCCCTCGCGGCGCTCGCCGCTGTGGTCGCGGTAGCCGTCGGTGCGCAGCGACTGCATGTAGGCGTCGACGCCGACCTTCTGGTTGTTCATGGCGATGGCCGCGTCATACTGGTGCAGGCCATAGCTGCCGAAGGTGGCGGTGGCGCGGGCGGTGACCGGTTCCTTGGAGAAGTCGCGGCGGGTGATGATGTTGATCACGCCGCCGGTGGTGCCGCCGCCGTATTGCACGGAGCCGCTGCCGCGCACGATTTCGATGCGTTCGACCTGGTCCAGCGGCACCACGCCGAGGTTGGGCGCGGACAGGTCGTTGGTGTTCTGCTTGACGCCGTCCACCAGGATGAGGGTGTTGCTGGCGCCGGTCATGCCGAAGCCGCGCAGGTCCACGATGGCGTTGTCGGTCGAACTGCTGGTGTTCAGCAGGTGGATGCCGGCCTGCGTGGACAGCAGGTCCTGCATGGTGCGCGCGCTGCTGGCGGCGATGTCCTCGGCGGTGATCACCGAGACCGCGACCGGCAGCGTGGCGGCGTCGGAAGGCACGCGCTGCGCCGTGACGGTGATGGGGCTGAGTTCCGTGGGGGCGGGAGTTTGCTGGGCGGCGGCCAGGGCCGGCGCGGAACAGAGCAGGACGCCGGCGCTGCGGCGAAGGGTACGGGCTTTCATCTGCATGACCTCGAAGCGACCCGCGACCCCGCAGGCCATTCACGATGGGAGGACGCCGCGTCCGGCGGACCGGGAAGGGGGCGTCCTGACTGTCGAACAGGCCGGTATCGGGCTGCCATGCGGCTGGCGCATGGGGACCGTTGCGGGGGCAGCACAGGCTGGGCTCGGTCGGCGGGCTTGATGGGCCGCCGGCGGGGATGCCTTCCTGTTTCCCGTTTACCTTTCGCGCGCGGCCGGCAAGTGTTGCGTTCTTGCCGGCAATGTGCGCCGAAAGCACCGGTTCGGGGCCGAAACTGTATCACCGCCGGGCGCGGAAGACCCCGTTTTGTTACGATTACAGGTTGATTTCACGGCGTTTTTCCCCTTTTCGCCACACGTCCAGGACTTTCTCGTGTCTTATCCCCGTCTGCCCTATCCGCCCGAGGCCTTTACCCGCGGCGGCGACTTCGCCCGACTGCTGGGCCAGCGCATCCTGATCCTGGACGGCGCCATGGGCACCATGATCCAGCGCTACAAGCTGGGCGAGGCGGATTTCCGCGGCGAGCGCTTCGCCGGCCACGGCAAGGATCTGAAGGGCGACAACGAACTGCTGTCCCTGGTCCGGCCGGACGTGATCGCCGAGATCCATCGCCAGTACCTGGAGGCCGGGGCCGACGTCATCGAGACCAACACCTTCGGCGCCACCTCCATCGCCCAGGGCGACTACGACCTGCCGGAACTGGCCTACGAACTGAACCTGGTATCCGCCCGACTGGCGCGCGAGGCCTGTGACGCCTACAGCACGCCGGACAAGCCGCGCTTCGTGGCCGGCGCGCTGGGCCCGCAGCCCAAAACCGCCTCCATCTCGCCGGACGTGAACGACCCGGGCGCGCGCAACGTCACCTTCGACGAGCTGCGCGTGGCCTATGTCGAGCAGCTGAACGGCCTGCTCGACGGCGGCATCGACATCGTCCTGATCGAAACCATCTTCGACACGCTCAACGCCAAGGCCGCGATCTACGCCACCGAGGAAGTGTTCGAGCAGCGCGGCATCCGCCTGCCGGTCATGATCTCCGGGACCGTCACCGACGCCTCGGGCCGGATCCTGTCCGGCCAGACCGTGGAAGCCTTCTGGAACTCGGTGCGCCACGCGCGCCCGGTCACCATCGGCCTGAACTGCGCGCTGGGCGCGGCGCTGATGCGCCCCTACGTGGCCGAGCTGTCCAAGATCTGCGATACCTACGTCTGCGTCTATCCCAACGCCGGCCTGCCCAATCCCATGGCCGAGACCGGCTTCGACGAAACCCCGGCCGACACCTCGGCGCTGCTGGAGGAATTCGCGCGCGCCGGGCTGGTGAACATGTCCGGCGGCTGTTGCGGCACCACGCCCGACCACATCCGCGCCATCGCCGACAAGGTGACCGCGCTGACGCCGCGCGTTGTGCCCGAGATTCCGGTCAAGACCCGGCTGTCGGGCCTGGAGCCGCTCAACATCGACGAGGACACGCTGTTCGTCAACGTCGGCGAGCGCACCAACGTGACCGGCTCGAAGATGTTCGCGCGCCTGATCCGCGAGGAAAAGTACGACGAGGCGCTGGCCGTGGCCCGCCAGCAGGTCGAGAACGGCGCCCAGATCATCGACATCAACATGGACGAGGCCATGCTGGATTCGGTGGCCTGCATGCACCGTTTCCTGAACCTGATCGCGTCCGAGCCGGACATCGCCCGCGTGCCGGTCATGATCGACAGCTCCAAGTGGGAAGTCATCGAGACCGGCCTGAAGTGCGTGCAGGGCAAGCCGGTGGTGAACTCCATTTCCATGAAGGAAGGGCTGGACATCTTCCGCGAGCACGCGCGCCTGTGCCGCCGCTACGGCGCCGCCGTGGTGGTGATGGCGTTCGACGAGCAGGGCCAGGCCGACACGCTGGAGCGCCGCAAGGAAATCTGCGGCCGCGCGTACCAGATCCTGGTCGAGGAAGAAGGCTTCCCGCCCGAGGACATCATCTTCGATCCCAACGTGTTCGCCGTCGCCACCGGCATCGACGAGCACAACCACTACGCGGTCGACTTCATCGAAGGCACGCGCTGGATCCGCGACAACCTGCCGCATGCGCGCATCTCGGGCGGCGTGTCCAACGTCAGCTTCTCGTTCCGCGGCAACGAGCCGATGCGCGAAGCCATCCACACCGTGTTCCTGTATTACGCGGTCAAGGAAGGCATGACGATGGGCATCGTCAACGCCGGCCAGCTCGGCGTGTACGCCGACCTGGATCCCAAGCTGCGCGACCTGGTCGAGGACGTGGTGCTGGACCGCGCCGAGCCGGTAGGCAAGACCGAGGCCGACGACGAGCGCACGCCGACCGAGCGCCTGGTGCAGTTCGCCGACACGGTGAAGGGCTCCGGCGCCAAGAAGGAAGAAGACCTGGCCTGGCGCGCCGCCTCCGTCGAGGCGCGCCTGTCGCACGCGCTGGTGCATGGCATCACCACCTTCATCGTCGAGGACACCGAAGAGGTGCGCCAGAAGATCGCCGCGCGCGGCGGCCGTCCGATCGAGGTGATCGAAGGGCCGCTGATGGACGGCATGAACGTGGTCGGCGACCTGTTCGGCGAGGGCAAGATGTTCCTGCCGCAGGTGGTGAAGTCGGCCCGCGTCATGAAGCAGGCGGTGGCGCACCTGATTCCCTTCATCGAAGAGGAAAAGCGCCAGATCGCGGCGGCCGGCGGCGACGTGCGCGCCAAGGGCAAGATCGTCATCGCCACCGTCAAGGGCGATGTGCACGACATCGGCAAGAACATCGTGTCGGTGGTGCTTCAGTGCAATAACTTCGAAGTCGTGAACATGGGCGTGATGGTGCCCTGCGCGCAGATCCTGGAAAAGGCCAAGGAAGAGCAGGCCGATATCGTCGGCCTGTCCGGCCTGATCACGCCCAGCCTCGAGGAAATGGCCTACGTCGCCTCGGAAATGCAGCGCGACCCGTATTTCCGCGAGCGCAAGGTGCCGCTGATGATCGGCGGCGCCACCACCAGCCGCGTGCACACGGCGGTGAAGATCGCGCCGAACTACGAAGGCCCGGTGATCTACGTGCCCGACGCCAGCCGCTCGGTGGGCGTGGCCACCAACCTGATGTCGACGCAGCGCGACGCCTACCTGGCCGAGCTGGCCGGGGAGTACGAGGACGTGCGGCGCCGCCACGCCAACCGCAAGGCCACGCCGCTGGTGCCGCTGGCCGAGGCGCGCGCCGCGCGCCCGCAGATCGACTGGGACGCCTACACGCCGCCGCGCCCCAAGTTCATCGGCCGCCGCACCTTCAAGAGCTACGACCTGGCCGAGATCGCGAAGTACGTGGACTGGGGCCCGTTCTTCCAGACCTGGAGCCTGTTCGGGCCGTTCCCCGCCATCCTGGACGACAAGGTCGTGGGCGAGCAGGCGCGCAAGGTCTATGCCGACGGACTGGCCATGATGAAGCGCATCGTCGAGGGCCGCTGGCTCACCGCCAACGGCGTGGTGGGCTTCTATCCGGCCAACAGCATCAACGACGAGGACATCGAGATCTACAAGGACGAGACGCGCAGCGAAGTGCTGTTCACGTACCGCAACCTGCGCCAGCAGGGCGCCAAGCGCGAGGGCGTGAGCAACAAGTCGCTGTCCGACTTCATCGCGCCCAAGTCCAGCGGCAAGCTGGACTACGTGGGCATGTTCGCCGTGACCGCCGGCCTGGGCATCGAGAAGAAGGAAGCCGAGTTCGAGCGCGCCCTGGACGACTATTCCAGCATCATGCTCAAGTCGCTGGCCGACCGCCTGGCCGAGGGCTTCGCCGAATGCCTGCACGCGCGCGTGCGCCAGGACCTGTGGGGCTACGCGCCCGACGAGGCCCTGTCCAACGACGACATGATCGCCGAGAAGTACGTGGGCATCCGTCCCGCGCCGGGCTATCCCGCTTGCCCGGAACACGTCGTCAAGACCGACATGTTCCGCGTGCTGGACGGCGAGGATATCGGCATGATGCTGACCGACAGCTACGCCATGTACCCGGCGTCCAGCGTGTCTGGTTTCTACTTCAGCCACCCGCAGTCGCAGTACTTCAACGTTGGCGTGATCGGCGAGGACCAGCTGGAAGACTACGCGCGCCGCAGCGGTCGCAGTATCGAGGACCTGCGCCGCACGCTGGCGCCGAACCTGGGCTGAGCGGGACGGGCAGGATCCGAGCCGCGCGGCCGAGGCCGGATCCGCTGGTTTTCACAATATCCCCGACACTGTCGGGGAAATGTTCCGACGCAGGTTCCGACGCGGCAGGCGTTCGCCGCGCGAGCTTCAGCCCGCCGGCGGCGCCAGCCTGCCCAGCACGGCCTCCAGCGCCAAGCCGATGGACAGCACCTTGCGGTCCTCGCCCGGCAGGCCGTCGATCTCCAAGCCCACCGGCAAGCCTGTCGCCGACAGCCCCGCCGGGATGTTCAGGCCGGGCAGGCCGGCGTTGCTGCCGGGGTCCGTGTTGCGGATCAGGCGCATGAAGTGCTCGATGCCGCTGGCCTGCGCATCGGCCGCGATCGGCAGCATGGGCAGCGTGGGGAACAGCAGCGCGTCCAGGCGGTGGCTGGCGAAGGCGCTTCGGTAGGCCGCGATCAGCGCGTCGCGATGCGTCGCCAGGGCGGCTTCGTACAGCGGCGTCATCGGCGTGGGCGCGCCGTCCGGGCCGGGCAGGGTCACCGGCATGATCATGCCGTCGAAGAGGCCCTTCACATCAGGGCTGGCGATGGCCGCCACCACCTGCGTGATATCCACGCCGGTTTCATAGCGTTCCAGGTACGCGGTCAGATCGGTCTTCGCCTCGTGCAGGCAGACCGGCATGCTGACGGCCGCGTTGGCCTCGGCCAGTCCCGGCGTCTCCAGCGCGATGAGTTCCACGCCGGCGCCGCGCAGCTTGTCCAGCGCGGCCCGCGTGACGCGTTCCACTTCCGGTTCCAGCCCGGCCCAGAAACCCGACGGCAGGCCCAGCCGCAGGCCGGCGGCGGGCAGCGTCTGCGCCGGCTGGCCCTCGCCCGCCAGGATCGCGTCCAGCAGCGCGATGTCTTCCATGCTGGCCGCCAGCGGTCCCGGCGTGTCGCGGGTATGCGAGATCGGCGTGATGCCGGCGCCGTCATAGCGGCCCACGCTGGGACGGAAGCCGGCCCCGCCGTTGAGCGCGGCCGGCAGGCGCACCGAGGCGCCGGTATCCGTGCCCAGCGCGGCGGGCGCCAGACGCGCGCCCACTGCCGCGCCGCTGCCCGAGGACGAGCCGCCGGCGATGCGGCTGGGGTCATAGGCATTGCGCGTGCCCGGGCCCTGCGGGCCGGGGTAGGCATGGTTGTAGCCGGACGCGCCGAAGGCCAGTTCATGCATATGGGTCTTGCCCAGGATCACCGCGCCAGCCTCGCGCAGCCGGCGCAGCACGGGCGCGTCCTCGGTCGGACGGAAATGCTTGAGCGCCGGCGTGCCGGCGGTATTGGGCAGCCCGGCCACGTGGATGTTGTCCTTGATGGCGACGGGCACGCCGTGCAGCGGACCTTGCGGCCGCCCGGCGGCGCGGGCCTCGTCACAGGCGCGGGCCTGGGCCAGCGCGCCGTCCCGGTCCACGGTGATGAAAGCGTTCAGGTTCTGGCGCGCGTCGATGCGGTCCAGGTAGGCGCGGGTCAGGTCCAGGCTGGACAGCCGGCCCTCGCGGATCAGCGCGGCGGCTTGGATCACGGTCAGTTCGGGGGCCTGGCCCGGAGCGGGCAGGGGCGTGCGGGACGTGTCGGTCATGCGGTCTCCTCGCGGCGTTGCGATGTCGGGGGATGCGTGATGCGGATCCTTCTCCGGGCTCGTATCTTATCGGCAGCGCCACGGGATCGTTATTTGGTCTACCACTTGTATTCTGGTAAACCATGATAGTGAAAAGTGGTGAACCAATTAGAATTTGGTCTAACCAATTTAAGAAACCATGAACCTGCAACTGATCCCCAAGCCCGAAGAGCCCGCGCAAAAGCCGGGACTGGACCGCGCCTATCTGCGTCTGGCCTCCCAGATCCAGGCCCTGGTGGTCCAGGGAGAATTCGCGCTCGGCCAGCGCCTGCCGGCCGAGCGCGCGCTGGCCGAGCGCTTCGATGTCAGCCGCACCTCGCTGCGCGAAGCCATCATCGCGCTGGAGCTGCAGGGCGTGGTCGAGGTGCGCGGCGGATCGGGCATCTATGTCTGCGAGCCCAAGCCGGGCGTGGCGCGCCTGCCCATGGCGCAGGAGCCCGGCGCCGGCCCGTTCGAACTGCTGCGCGCGCGCTGCCTGATCGAATCCGAAATCGCAGGGCTGGCCGCCACCACCCGCAAGGACGCGGACCTGGACCGCATGTTCGAGGCCCTGAGCACCATGCGCGAGCAGATGATGGACAAGGTCGCCAACGAAGAGGCCGACCGGCGCTTTCACCTGTACATCGCGCAGTCCACCGGTAACAGCGTGCTGCAAGCCACCGTGGCATCCATGTGGGACCAGGCGCGCGGCCCCGTCTGGGAAAAAATCGAGCAGCACTTCCACACGCAGGAATTGCGCCAGGCCTCGCAGGAAGACCATCAACGCATCTTCGCCGCGCTGGTGGCGGGCGATGGCGACACGGCCCGGCTGGCCATGCGCGGCCATCTGGAGCGCGTGATCGGTGAATTCGCGCAGGGGTGGCGCTGATGCGGACCCGCGACGCGACCCTACGACATGGCCCCATGAGGCGGCCTTAGCAGGCGGCCCCCCGGAACGAGCAGGGAAGATACCTTGCCGGCCGGAATCGGGCCCATCAAGACCAGGAGACAAGACATGCAGCGACATTACAAGGGGAGCGGCGCATGGCGCCGCTGGGCGGCGCTGCTCGCGGCCGCCAGCGCGGCCGGGGCGCAGGAAGCGCCCGCGCCGGGCCAGAGTCCGCGCGTGGACGCCATCCGCAAGGCAGGCGAATTGCGCGTGGGCGTGCTGCAGAACGCGCCCTGGTTGATCCAGGACGTGTCCGGCAAGACTGGCGAGGCCTGGAGCGGTCCCGCCTGGTTGCTGGCCAGGGAGTATGCGCGGCGCCTGGGCGTGAAGCTGACGCCGGTGCCCGTGTCGCATGAGACCAAGGTGCCGGTGCTGGCCGCCAATCAGGTCGACATGACCATCAGCCCGCTGGCCGAAACGCCGGAACGGCTGAAGGTGGTGGACTTCGTGCTGTATTCGGCCACCAGCGTCTGCATGTTCGGCCGCGCCGGCAACGACAAGCTGGCCCAGGTCAGATCCGTGGACGACCTGAACCGTCCCGGCATCACCATCGCCTATTTCACCGGCGGGGCCGAGGAAGCCTGGGTCAAGCAGCGCTTCCCCAATGCCACGCTGCGCGCCGTCGCCAATTCCGGCGCCACCGCGCCGATCGAGGAAATCATGGCGCGCCGCGCCGACGCCGCGCCCATCAACCGCGTGCCCTGGGTCGGCCTCAAGCGCAAGGTGCCCGGATTGCAGGTGTTTCCCGCCGAGGCCAATTGCCAGCAGAGCACCGAGAAGGCTTCGCCGGTGGGGCTGGCCGTCGACAAGGGGCAGGACGCCTACCTCGCCTGGCTGCGGCAGGTTGCGGTTTCGATGAAGCCCCAGCTGGACGCCGACGAAACGCGCGTCATCGAGCAGTTGCCTTAAGCCTTCAATCGCGGCTCACCCCGCTACCCAACCGCAACACAGGAACGCCGCGCGCCGCGCGGCTCCGGCGACGCCGCCGGCGGCTGCACGCGCCCGTGACGGATACGCCGTCCCACACTAGGAGACATGACATGCAACAGCGCTTTTCCCGCCGCGCCACCGCGCGACTGGCCCTCTCGGCCATCGTCCTGGCCGGCGCCAGCTTCTCGGCCCGGGCCCAGACGCCGCCCGAACCCGGCGCCAGCGAACGCATCGACGCCATCCGCAAGGCCGGCGTGCTGCGAGTGGGCGTGGTCAACAACCCGCCCTGGCTGGTGCAGAACACCTCGGGCTCGGGCGAGCCGTGGATGGGTTCATCCTGGACGCTGGGCAAGGAGTTCGCCAAGCTGTTGGGCGTGAAGATGGTGCCGGTGCAGGTCAGCCATGAAACCAAGGTGCCGGCGCTCATCGCCAACCAGATGGACATCATGATCGGACCGCTCAACGAGAACGCCGAGCGCGCCAAGATCATCGACTTCGTCACCTTCCCCAGCACCAGCGTGTGCATGTTCGGCCTGGCCTCCAATCCGAAATTCACCGGCGTCACGAAGGTCGAGGACTTCAACCGCCCCGAGATCACCATGGCCTATTTCTCCGGCGCAGGGGAAGAGCCGCTGGTGCGCGAGCAGTTCTCCAAGGCCAAGCTGCGCGGCGTGGCCAACTCGGGTTCGGTCGCGCCGATCGAGGAAGTGCTGGCCGGCCGCTCGGACGTGGCGCCGCTGAACCGCATGCTCTGGCCCAGCATCAGCAAGAAGGTCAAGGGCCTGGCGGTCTTCCCCAAGGACAACAACTGCCAGGACAGCAAGATCTTCGAGATCCAGGCCGGCATGGGCGTGGCCAAGAACCAGCCCGTGTACCTGGAATGGCTGCGCAAGGTCGAGGCCCGCATGCATCCCGAACTGGCCGCCGAAGAGCGCCGCATGACCTTGGAGCTGAAGTAGGCCCCCCCGAAGCGCTGCGCGCTTCCCCCAGGGGGCATGTCTACGGACCGGCGGAGCCGGCTCCGTGACATCTCGATTGGCGGCATCTGTTCTCTTGCGGGAGCGGATGCATGCGGCGCCTGCTGCCTGCGGGGCGTTGGCGCGGTGAATAACTGAAACGAGTATGACTTCATGCTGAATTGCGAAATCCATGGCGCGCAGGACCTGCGCCTGACGGAAGTGGCGCCCGAGGCGCTGGGCCCCACGCAGGTGCGCGTGGGCGTGAAGGCCGTGGGCATCTGCGGCTCGGACCTGCACTACTACCGGCACGGCAGGGTGGGCGACTTCGTCATCCGCGAACCGCTGACGCCCGGCCACGAGGCCTCGGGCCAGGTGCTGGAAGTGGGCGCGGCGGTGACGCGGGTCAAGCCCGGCGACCGCGTGGCGCTGGACCCGGCACGCACCTGCGGCGTGTGCCGCTATTGCCGCCAGGGCGATTCCAACCACTGCGAGGCCGTGCATTTTTTCGGCAGCGCCAGCCGCTATCCGCACATGCAGGGCGCGATGCGCGAGCAGGTCGTGGTGCAGGAAAGTCAATGCCTGCCGGTGCCGGACAGCCTGTCCTTCGAGCTGGCCGCTTTCGGCGAGCCGCTGGCGGTGGCGCTGCACGCGGTGCGCAGCGCCGGCACGCTGCTGGGCAAGACGGCGATGGTGGTGGGCGCCGGCCCCATCGGGGCGCTGGTCGTGATGGCGGCCCGGCTGGCCGGCGCCAGCCACGTCATCGCGGTGGACATCGTCGACCAGACGCTGGCCGCCTGCGCGCGGGTGGGCGCCACGCGCACCATCAACGCCGCCACCGATCCCGGCGCGCTGGACGAGCTGGCGGCGGGCAAGGGCACGGTGGACGTGTGCTTCGAGGCGTCCGGCAACTATGCCGGCCTGGCCAACTGCATCCGCGCGGCGCGCCCGCGCGGCACCATCGTCACGGTGGGCACGCTGTCCGGCAGCAGCGCCGATTGCCCGTTCAACCAGATCATGGTCAAGAGCCTGACCTGCGTCGGCAGCTTCCGCTTCGTCGATGAGTACGCCTGGGCCGTGGATTACCTGAGCCGCGGACTGCTGGACGTGTCGCCGCTGCTGAGCGCGGCCGTGCCGGTGCGTCAGGCGCACGAGGCCTTCGCGCTGGCGGCCGACCGTACCCAGGCCATGAAAGTGATGGTGACGTTCTAGGAACGCGCCGGGACTCGCGGAGACCGCATGGATTTCGATTTTTCTCCCATCGTCGACAACTGGCGCTTCTTCGCCGGCGGGCTGGGCACGACCGTCGCGCTCAGCGCGGCGGCGGCCGTGTCCAGCATCCTGCTGGGCCTGGCGATCGCGCTGCTGCGCCTGTACGGGCCGCGCTGGCTGCGGCCGCTGCTGGTGTTCTACATCGACAGCATGCGCGCCATCCCGGTGCTGGTGGTGCTGGTGTGGATCTACTTCGCGCTGCCGCTGCTGGCCGGCGTGAACTTCGCGCCGTTCTGGGCCGCGCTGGTGGCGCTGACCCTGCACATCGCGGCCTACGCGGCCGAGGTGGTGCGCGCCGGCATCGAGTCGGTGCGGCCCGGCCAGATGCGCGCCGGGTTGGCGCTGGGCATGTCGCGCGCCCAGGCGCTGCGCAAGATCATCCTGCCGCAGGCCATCGTGCGCATGCTGCCGGCCTTCGGCTCGGTGCTGACCGTGGCCATCAAGGACACGGCCATCGCCACCGTGATCGCCGTGCCCGAGCTGATGCACAAGGCCGAGACCATCGCCGGACAGAGTTACCGCCCGATCGAGGTCTACACCGCCGTGCTGGTCGCCTACTTCGTGATCCTGTTCCCGGTCACGCGCGGGGTGGACCGGCTGTACCAACGCTACGCACACCTGGGGCGCTCATGAATCTGGATTGGGGAATCGTCTGGGACTCGCGTCACGCGCTGCTGGAAGGCGCCGGCATGACCGTCCTGCTCACGGTGGCCACCATGGCGCTGGCCGTGCCCGGCGGCATCGTGCTGGCGCTGATGCGGCTGTCGTCCAACCGCCTGGCCAGCAAGGCCGCCACCGTCTTCGTGGAGTTTTTCCGCAACCTGCCGCTGATCCTGGTGATCTATTGGGCGTTCTACGTCATGCCCATGGCGCTGGATGTGCAGCTCTCGCCCTTGACGACCGCGCTGGTGGCGCTGGTGCTGAACATCTCGGCCTACAACTCCGAGACCTTCCGCGCCGGCATCAATTCCATCCGCAAGGGCCAGATGGAAGCGGCGCTGGCGATGGGCATGTCGCGGCGCCAGGCCATGTTCAAGGTGCTGATCCCGCAGGCGGCGCGGCGCGTGCTGCCGGTGCTGGCCAGCACCTGGGTCTCGCTGTTCAAGGACACCTCGCTGGTGTCGGTGATCGCGGTGAGCGAGCTGGCCTACGCCTCGATGCAGATCCGCGCGCAGTCCTTCCGCGTGCTGGAAATGCTGACCGCGATGGCGGCGATCTACTGGCTGATGGGCTATCCCCAGGCCAAGCTGGTCGACTGGATCCACCGCAAGTACGGAGTCAAGGAATGAACGACATGATCATTGAACGCACGGCGCAGGCCGATCAGGCCGCGCGCAAGGGGGCTGATAAGCCGCCCGTGCTGATATACGAGAACGTGCGCAAGACCTACGGCGATTTCGTCGCGCTCAACGGCGTGTCGCTGCAGGTCAACAAGGGCGAGGTGATGTGCCTGATCGGGCCCAGCGGCTCGGGCAAGTCCACGCTCCTGCGCTGCACCAACGCGCTGGAAAAGCTGGACGGCGGCCGCGTGCTGCTGGACGGCGCCGTGGTGCCGGACACGGAGCCCGAGGTGCGGCGCGTGCGCCAGCGCATGGGCATGGTGTTCCAGAGCTTCGAGCTGTTCCCGCACAAGTCGGCGCTGGATAACGTCGCCATGGGGCCGATCACGGTGCTGGGCATGGCGCCCGAGGCCGCCCGCGCCCGCGCCATGGCGCTGCTGGAAAAGGTGGGCCTGGCGGCCAAGGCCGGCAACTTCCCGGCCAACCTGTCCGGCGGCCAGCAGCAGCGCGTGGCCATCGCCCGCGCGCTGGCGATGGAGCCCGAGGTGATGCTGTTCGACGAACCGACGTCCGCGCTGGATCCCGAGACCGTGGGCGAAGTGCTCAACGTGATGAAGAAGCTGGCGCAGGAAGGCATGACCATGATCGTCGTGACCCATGAAATGAGTTTCGCGCGGCGGGTGGCCAACTGGGTGGTGGTGTTCGAGAACGGCGCCATTCTGGAACAAGGCCCGCCGACGCAGATTTTCGACCACCCGCAGGTCGCCCGCACCCGCGACTTCCTCAGCCACCTGGGCTGGGAAGGCTAGGGCTGCCCTGCCGCAACCGATACAGGCCCAGCGCGGCCATTACCCGTCCACCCGGAAACCAAGATGAAAATTACGAACGCACGCGTGATCGTTTGCTCTCCCGGCCGCAATTTCGTGACGCTGAAGATCGAGACCGACCAGGGCCTGACCGGCATCGGCGACGCCACCCTGAACGGCCGCGAGCTGGCGGTGTCGGCCTATCTGACCGAACACGTCATCCCCTGCCTGATCGGCCGCGACGCGCACCAGATCGAGGACATCTGGCAGTACCTGTACAAAGGCGCCTACTGGCGTCGCGGCCCGGTCACCATGACCGCCATCGCCGCCGTCGACACCGCGCTGTGGGACCTGAAGGCCAAGGCCGCCGGCCTGCCGCTGTACCAGCTGCTGGGTGGCAAGAGCCGTTCCGGCGTGATGGTCTACGGCCACGCCAACGGCTCGGACATCGAGCACACCGTCGACGAGGTGCTGCGCTACGCCGACATGGGCTACCGCGCGATCCGCGCGCAGAGCGGCGTGCCCGGCCTGGACAAGGTCTACGGCGTGGGCCGGGGCAATCTGTTCTACGAACCCGCCGACAGCGACCTGCCCAGCGAGCACGACTGGTCCACCGAGAAGTACCTGCGCCACGCGCCCAAGCTGTTCGAGCGCATCCGCGAAAAACTCGGCTTCGAACACCATCTGCTGCACGACGTGCATCATCGCCTGACTCCGATCGAGGCCGGCCGGCTGGGCAAGTCGCTGGAACCCTACAACCTGTTCTGGATGGAAGACGCCACGCCGGCCGAGAACCAGGAAGCCTTCCGCCTGATCCGCCAGCACACCACCACGCCGCTGGCCGTGGGCGAGATCTTCAACAGCATCTGGGACTGCAAGGACCTGGTGCAGAACCAGCTGATCGACTACATCCGGACCACGGTCGTGCATGCCGGCGGCATCACGCACCTGCGCCGCATCGCCGACCTGGCCTCGCTCTACCAGGTGCGCACGGGCTGCCACGGCGCCACCGACCTGTCGCCGGCCTGCATGGGCGCGGCGCTGCACTTCGACCTTTGGGTGCCGAACTTCGGCATCCAGGAATACATGCGCCACACCGAGGAGACCGACGCCGTCTTCCCGCACGCCTATACCTTCAAGGACGGCATGCTGTATCCGGGCGACGCGCCGGGCCATGGCGTGGAGATCGACGAAAAGCTGGCGGCCCGGTATCCGTACAAGCGCGCCTACCTGCCCGTGAACCGCCTGCAGCAGGACGGCACGCTATGGAACTGGTAGGGCGGCTGCATCCGTCGCGCCTGGGCGGTTTGGCCGCCGGCGTGGCGCGGCCGGTCCACGACCGGACCCGCCTGCGCGCCGGCATCGTGCACCTGGGCCTGGGCGCTTTCGCGCGCGCGCATCTGGCGGCGGTCAACGAGGCGGCGCTGGCCGCCGGCGCGGGCGAGGCCTGGGGCATCTGCGGCGTCTCGCTGCGCCAGCCCGACACCCGCGACGCGCTGGTGCCGCAGGAGGGCCTGTACACGCTGGCGCTGCGCGATGCGGACGAACATGGCGAGCCGCGCCAGCGGCTGGCCGTGATCGGCTGCCTGCTGGAATCGCTGGTCGCGCCCGAGGATCCGCAAGCCGTGCTGGCGCGCATCGCCCACGAGGACGCGCGCATCGTCAGCCTCACCGTCACGGAGAAGGGCTATTGCCACGATCCGGCCAGCGGCCAGCTCAACCTGGATCATCCGGATATCGTCCACGACCTGGGCCAGCCGCTGGCGCCGCGCAGCGCCATCGGCTATCTGGCGTGGGGCTTGCAGCGGCGTCGGACGGCGGGGCGCGGGCCGCTCACGCTCATGTCGCTGGATAACCTGCCGGCCAACGGCCATCTGCTGCGCGGCATGGTGCTGGCCTTCGCCGAGCAGGTGGATGCCGGGCTGGCGCGCTGGATCGCCGCCGAATGCACGTTTCCGTGCTCGATGGTGGACCGCATCGTGCCGCGCACCACCGACGCCGACCGCGAGGCGGTGGCGCGGGCGCTGGGCCTGGCGGACGCCTGGCCGGTCATGGCCGAGCCCTACCTGGAATGGGTGCTGGAGGACAGCTTCGCGGCCGGTCGTCCTGACTGGCGCGCCGGCGGCGCGCGTTTCGTGGCCGGAGCCGCGCCGTTCGAGACGCTCAAGCTGCGCAACGTCAACGGCGCGCATTCCGCCCTGGCCTATCTGTCGGTGATGGCGGGTTGGGACACGGTGGATCAGGCGCTGGCGCAGCCGGCGTTGCGGCGCTATCTGGAGCGGCTGATGCGCGAGGAAATCGCGCCGACCCTGCCGCCGCTGCCGGGACTGGATCTGGCGCAGTATCAGGAGCGCTTGCTGCAGCGCTTCGCCAATCCGGCGCTCAGGCACCAGACGCGCCAGATCGCCATGGACGGCTCGCAGAAGCTGCCGCAACGCTTGCTCGACACCGCGCGCGCCAGGCTGGCGCGCGAGCAGCCCATGCCGCTGCTGGCCCTGGCGGTGGCGGGCTGGTTGCACTATCTGCGCGGGGTGGATCAGGCGGGACGCCGCTATGACATCCAGGATCCGATGGCCGGGGCGCTGGCGCGGCGGCTGGAGCAGGCCGAAACGGCGGCGACGCTTGCCGGGCCAGGGCCGGCCGCCATGCTGGAATGGACCGCCGCGCTGGCCGGCTTCGAACCCGTGTTCGGCGAGCTGGGGCAGGATGCACGCTTCGTGCGCGCCGTGGCCCATGCCGTTCATGCGCTGCGCAGCCTGGGCGTGGCCGGCGCGCTGGAGGCGCTTGGCGGCGGCGGGCGCTAGCGCTGTCAGGCCGTGGGCGATCCTGCGGGATCCGCCCGCGCCCGCCAGCCTCAGCCGGGCTTTTTCACCACGAGGGTGGCCGTGTCGCTGGAGAACGAGCCGTCGGCCTGGATCTCGAAATGCGCGCGCACCACGTCCGGCGCGATCGCCAGCAGATGGCGCAGCGCCGCGACCAGCGTGTCGGGCGTGCGCATGCGCGTCACCCAGGATTGAAATTCCAGCGACAGCCGGCGCGGCGTCACGCCCTGCAGCGTGAATCCGGCTTCAGTCAGCAGGCGGGTCCATTCCGCCACCGAGTAGTCGCGCACGTGCGAGGTGTCGCGCAGCGCCTCGATCATCTGCAGCCAGGTGTCGAGCAGGGCCTCGCCCGGCGACACCACGTCAGCGAACACCGCCGTGCCGCCCGGCTTGAGCACGCGGAAGGCTTCGCGCAGGCCGAGTCCGGGATCCTGCCAGTGGTGCGTGGAATAGCGCGACATCACCAGATCGAACTCGCCGTCGGCGAAGGGCAGGCGCTCGGCCTTGCCGCGACAGGTGGACAGGTTGTCCAGGCCGCGTCGCGCGGCTTCGGCGGCCACAACGTCCAGCATCTGCTGCGACAGGTCGTAGGCCGTGACCGAGGCGGCCGAGGGCGCGACATGAAAGCTCACATGGCCGCCGCCGCAGCCCAGGTCGAGCACGCGGGCGCCGGGCTGCGCGGCGGCGATGGCCGCCATCTGGCGCAGGTCCTCGCCCTGAGCGTGGACGGCGCTGTTCAGGTAGGCGGTGGCTTGCGGGCTGAATTGCCGGTGGACGGCATCATCATGGGTGCTGGCGGTCATGGGACATCCTTGCGGGGTGAGTGGGGCCAGGCGCTAAGATAGGCGGGCTCCCATACACGTACAAGACCACAGGTTATCCTGGTATGAATAGTTCCCCTCAAGCGGTGGCCGGTGGCGACGGCTCGGCCCTGCGCCGTCAGGCGCTGGGTGAATTCGTGCGCAGCGCCCGTTCGCGCATCACGCCGCAGATGGCGGGGCTGCCGGAAGGCTCGCGCCGCCGCACGCCCGGCCTGCGGCGCGAGGAAGTGGCCCAGCTGTGCGGCATCAGCGTCACCTGGTACACCTGGATCGAACAGGGCCGCGAAGTGTCGGTGTCGCCCTCGGTCTGGTCGCGCATCGCCGGCGTGTTGCAGCTGGCGCGCGCCGAACGCGCCTATCTGTTCGAGCTGGCCGACTGCGCCGATCCGCAGCCGCCGCGCGACGACGCCGGCGGCGCGCCAGGACCGCTGCGCGCCTGCGTGGACGCGATCCGCGCGCCCGCCTATGTGCTGGACCGCGCCTGGAACCTGCTGGCCTGGAACGAGCCCTTGCGCGAGCTGTTCGACGACTGGCCCCTGCGCGATCCCGAGCCCAATCTGCTGCGCTATATCTTCCTGGACCCGGCCGCGCGCGAGCTGGTGGTGGATTGGGAGCAGCGCGCGCGCCGCGTGGTGGCCGAGTTCCGCGCCGATGCGGGCGCGCACCTGGACGAGCCTGCCGTGCTGGCGCTGGCGGACGCGCTGAACCGCCAGAGTCCGGTGTTCGCCCATTGGTGGACGCGGCACGCGGTGGTCGAGCGGGAAGGAGGCTTGCGCGAATTCCAGCACCCGCGCAGCGGCCAGCTGGCGTTCCAGCAGATCACCTTTCGATTGGCCACGCATCCGGACCTGAAGCTGGTGATGCTGCTGGACGGCGGCGAACGGGGTTGAGCCGCCGGCGGTAGCGCGGCGGGGCCGGATGACGCCGGCCCCGATCGTATGGCTCAGTCCAGCGAGATATTGGCCTTCTTGACCACTTCCGCGAAGCGCGCCGAATCCGCCTCGCGCGCCTGCGACAGCTCGGCGGCGCTGGCGGGCCAGGCCTGGAAGCCGAAGGTCTCGAAGCGCTTGAGCACAGCCGGCGACTGGACCGCCGCGGCGATGCCTTCGTTCAGCTGCTTGCGCACCGGCGCGGGCGTGCCCTTGGGCACGAATGCCGCCACCCAGGTCTTCAGCTCGAAGTCCTTCGGCCCGCCGGCCTCGGCCACCGTCGGCACGTCCGGGTACGAGGGCAGCCGCGCCGGCGCGGCCAGCGCCAGCAGCTTGACCCGCTTGGCCTGGTACAGATTCTGCACCGTCGCCGCCGTGCCGAAGGCCCAATCGACCTCGCCCTTGGCGACGGCGGTGTAGAGCTGGGACAGGTCCTTGAACGGCACATGCGTCATGCGGGTGCCGGTGGCGTCCTGGAACATGGTGGTGCCGACGTGCGCCACGCTGCCCATGCCCCAGGTGCCATAGGTCAGCCTGTCGGGCTGCGCGCGCGCCGCCGCGACCAGGTCGCCGACGTTCTTCCACGGCGAGTCGGCCGAGACCACGACGAAGAAATGCGTGTGGTAGATCGGCGCGGCCGGTTCGAAGTCGCGCACGGGGTCGAACGGCAGGCTGCGGTACAGATGCGGTTGCAGCGTCATGTGGGTGTTGTCGACGATGGCGAGCGAGTAGCCGTCCTGGCCGCCGCGCTTGACGTCGCCGATCGCCAGCCAGCCGTTGGCGCCGGGCTTGTTCTCGACGATGACCGGCTGCTTCCAGGCGGCGGTCAGCTGTTCGCCCAGCATGCGCGCGACCGCGTCGGGGCCGCTGCCCACCGAGTAGGGCAGCACCATGCGCACGGGATGGCTGGGGTAGGCGCCCGACTGCGCCATGGCCCCGGCACAGCCCAGCGCCAGCGCGGAGGCCGTCAGCCAGCGCGCCGCGTTCCTGGCCGGACCGTTGCGGGAGGGCGGGCCGGCGCGTCCGGCGGGGCTGCAATCGTGCGCAGCGTGAGGGATGTTCATGATGTCTCCTCCATGTTCCATGGATGGTTATGCGGCGGCTCGGCGGCCGCCTGTCGTGGGTGCTGCGGGTATGCGTGCTGCGGATGTGCGTGCTGCGGTGCTGCGTAATGCCGTGCGGCGCGGCGTCCCGGCGGCCGGGAGGGCGGCCGGGACGCCGGTACTCAGGCGGTCACCGGGTGCCGCGCCTCGTAGGCCGAGGCGAAGGCCGGGTCGCGCTGGCGCAGGTCGTCGTGGCTGACCTGGCCGGTGCGGCGCATGTAGTCGTAGGCGAAGTCGACCGGGTCCAGGTGCATCTTGTCGGCCACGTTCTCGTACCAGTCCAGGCTGCGCGCGGCGGCGGCCTGGAAGCTGGACGAGGCCGGGCGGCGCTGCGCCTCGAATACCGCGAAGGCGGCGCGCGCGTCGCCCGGGTGTTGCAGCAGCCCCTGGTGCAGCGCGATCGCGTCCTGCATGGCCATGCGGGTGCCCGAGCCCAACGAGAAATGCACCGTGCGCAGCGCGTCGCCCAGCAGCACGATGTTCTGGTGCGACCAGCATTCGTTGCGCACGATGTTCGCCTCGAACCACAGCGAGCGATTGCCCAGCAGCTCGTTGGCGCCCAGGTCCTCGCGGAACACTTCGGCGCAGTAGCGCCGGCTGTCGTCCTCGCTGGCCGTGTCCAGGCCGGCGCGGCGCCAGCTGTCCGGATCCACCTCGACCAGAAAGGTGCTCAGGTCCTTGCTGTACTGGTAGCTGTGGGCGATGAAGATGCCGTGCTCGGCCTCGCGGAAGATCAGCGACACGGGGTGGAAGCGCTGGCGCGTGCCGTACCAGGCGAACTTGTTGCGGCGGCGTTCGAAGGCCGGACGGAAATGCTCGGCGTACTGCTTGCGCACCGCGCTGTTGCTGCCGTCGGCGGCGACCACCATGTCGACCTCGCCGGCCAGTCTCGCCACGTCCTCTATGCGCTGCTGGTGGCGGATCCGCACGCCGGCCTCGCGGCAGGCCTGCTCCAGCACGGCCAGCATGTCGATGCGGGACGTGCGCGAGAAATGGTTGCCCTGCACCTGGACGCGCGTGCCCTGATGCACGATTTCCATGTAATCGCAGCGCTCGTGATGCGCGACGAACCTGCCGAAGAACTCCAGATCGGCCTCGCGCAGGAAGGCCAGGCCGATGTCCGAGAACACCACGCCCCAGCCATAGGTGGCGCCTTGCGGGTTCTGCTCGTAGATCGTGATCTCGTGGCTGGGGTCGTGCTTCTTGGAAAGCAGCGAGAAATACAGGCCGGCCGGGCCGGCGCCGATGATGGCGATCTTCATTTGTCAGCGCTCCCGCTGGTTTGCGCCTGCGCGCAGGCTTCCTGGTAAGACAGCAGCCGCGTGCGCAGCGCGTCCGGCACCTCGATCGCGCGCCGCTCGCCGCGGGCCACGCAGATCGGCGTCAGGACGGCGTCGAAAGCGGGCTTGCCGCGCGCGCTGCCGTGGATGTGAAGGGTGTAGGTGCGGGTGCGCACCTCGTGCACCGTGACGCGCATGTCGAATTCCTCGTCCGGCCACAGCGAGGCCTGGAAGTCGAAGGACAGCGCGCGCGTGGGCGTGCCGAAGCCATGCTCGTCCTTGATGCGCTGCGGCGTGCCGTCGAACAGGTAGCCGTAGAACAGCTCGGCGGCCGACAGCACGTATTCGCCGAAGGTGACGGTGTAGACCACGCCGGCGGGGTCGCAGTCGCCCCACTTGACCCGCCGTCGCACCACGAAGGGCCGTTCGCTCACCACGTATTCAGTGCTGGTCATCGTCTTGCTCCCTGGCCTGCCCGGCCTCCTGGTTCAGCATGGTCGCCACGGCCTGGCGCAAGGCGGCCTTGTCCAGCTTGCCGACCTTGGTGACGGGGAAAGCCTCGATGCTCTCGATACGCTCGGGGCACTTGTATTTGGCCAGACCGCGGCCGGTCAGGAAGGCCGCCAGCTCGGGCACGGTGGGCGCGGCATGGCCAGGCCGCAGGATCACGAACAGGCAGCCCTTTTCGCCATAGAACGGATCGGGCATGGCCACCAGGCGGGCCTCGGCGATGGCCGGATGCGCGCCGACCTGGGCCTCGACTTCCTCGCAGCCGATCTTCTCGCCGCCACGATTGATGTTGTCGCGCAGCCGGCCCTCGAAGACGTAGCAGGTCTGTCCGTTCACGATGCGCGCGGTCATCATGTCGCCGCTGCGGTAGAAGCCGTCGGACGTGAAGGCGCCGGCATTGGCCTGGGGCGCGTCGAAGAAGCCCGGCAGCGTGGCCGGGCCACGGAAACAGAGTTCACCGGCTTCGCCCGGCGCGGCCGGTTCCTCGGCGCCGGGGCGCAGCAGCCGCAGCTCATCGTCGGGACAGCCGGAAAATCCCTGCGTGTGATGGCGCGCCTGCGCCGGGGCGCTGGCGGGCGAACCCAGCAACAGCCCTTCTGTGATGCCGAAGAGGTTGGAACAGGGCACGCGCAGATGCGCTTCCAGCCGTTCCGCCGCGCTCATGGTGATGAACAGCCGCAGCGAACTGAGATCATGGTCGGCCAGGCGGTCATAGGCCATGATCTGCGGGGCGATGGGACCGATGGACATGGCGCGGGTGACGCGGTGCCGCTCGATCAGCGTCAGCATGCGCGGCACGTCCACGCGCGGCATCAGCACGGCCGACACGCCCATCGCGACCACGGGTATCAGCACGTATACCTGGGCCGCGTTGTGCAGCAGCGGCAGCGACCAGATGATGCGTTCCTCTTCCTCCATCTGGTAGCGGCGCGCGCAGGCCAGCGCGTGGCCGAGGTACTCGGCATGAAAGCGCGGAATGATCTTGGGCATGCCGGTGGTGCCGCCGGACAGCTGGAAGCTCAGCACGTCCTCGCAGCCGGGGCCTTGCCGCGCCAGCAGGGCAGTGGCCTCGTCCAGCGGCATGGCATCGATCAGCGCCTGCATGGCCGCGTGGGCGCCGGCGTCGCCGCGAGCCACGATCAGGTGCGCCAGCGTGTCGTCCGTGGCCAGCATGCCGGCGGCGAAGGCCACCAGGTCGAAGCTGCCGAAGTCCGCCTGCACGAAGTAGCCGCGCGCCCGCGTCTGCCGCGCCAACTGGCCGATCTCCAGCTCGCGGTGCTGCGGCAGCGTGCAGACGGGCACGATGCCGGCCTTGTAGCAGGCCAGCAGCGCGACCGCCGTTTCCAGCGTCGTGCCCATCTGGAAGATGGCGCGGTCCGATGGGCGCATGCCCAGCTTCAGCAGCGCCGCGCCCAGCCGTTCGCTGCGCTGGTCCAGCTCCTGGAAGCTCAGGCTGCCTTCGTCGGTGATCAGCGCCGTGCGTTGCGGGCAACGGGCGGCGGTGGCGCGCAGCGCGTCACCGACCGTGCGGCGTTCCCAGGCGCCGCTGGCGAAATAGCGCCGGGCGCGGTCTTCGGGGTGGTAGATCACGCCCTCTATGGGGCAGCGTATGTCTCGCATGTCTGTCTCCTCCTGCCGCGGCGCTATCTGCCGACCGGCGAAATCCGCACGCGGTCGCGGTCGAACACGTCGATGGCGCCGCGCACCCCGCCCGTGAACAGGCCATACCAGACCGCCGGCTTCAGGCCCAGCGTCTTGCGACGGAACTCCAGCGGGCCGTCGGCGACGATGCAGTCGAATTCGTCCGCCGGCAGCACGGCGCAGTCGGCTCGGCGCGAGGCGTCCTCGATCAGCGCGGAGAATTCCTCGACGCGCGGCACGAAGATGCGCACGCCGGATCCGGCCGCGTCGTCCCGCAAGTCCAGCCGGGCTTCCAGCAGCGCGGCCTTGCGCGCCCAGATGTCGTCCACGTGGCGCACGCGCTGTCCCCGCGACTCGGCATCCGCCTCGGCCTGCATGGCTGCCTGCAGGGTCAGCGCCGCGTCAGTCGCGTCGATGCCGGCCAGCGGGCGCAGCTTGCGGGTGAATTCGATGAAGTAGCCGTTGGGGTCGCGCACGTAGATCGATTCGATGACTTCGTGCCGGGTCTCCACCGAAACGTCGAGCCCGGCGTCCTGCAGCTTCTGCTTCCAGGCTTTCAGCTCGTCCTCGCTCTCGACCTGCCACGCGGTGTGGGTGGCGTCGGACACGTGGTCCTCGGGCAGCGGCCGCGAGGCCGCCCTTCCGCGCATGGCTTCCGGCTCCTCGGAGCCCAGGTAGTAGAAGAACGCGATGGTGCTGCCGCGCCCGCTGTCGAAAAAGAAGTGCAGGAAATCGGGATGGGTCGCGGGGCCCCAGCCGCGCGCCGAGATGACGTGCACCAGCGGCAGTCCCAGGATGTCGCGGTAGAAGCGCACGGTCTCGCGCAGCTTCCAGGTGGGGCGGGCGGTGTGGTCCACGCCATGCAGGCGCAGCGCGGGGGAGGTCGTGGCGGTCATGATCGGATCCAAGGATGTCGGGTTACAGAAAGCGCGCGCGCAGCCACGCCGCCAGTTCGCGCCCCGCCGCGTAGCGGCCGGGCTCCTCGCCCTGGGCCAGCGCGCGGCCGTGGTGGTCGCCGCGAATGCGCAGGTGGGTCTTGTCGGCGGCGGGAATCGTGTCGTGGATGGCGCGCACGTCGGAAGGAAAGCAGGCCTGGTCGCCCGTGTATTCGATGATCAGCGTGGGCTGGACGATGCCCTGGGCCGTGCGCGCCAGGCTGGCGTTGGACGACAGGCCGGACCAGGTGGACAACCAGCTTTCCGGCGTGCAGAAGCGGGCGAAACCGACCGCGCCGTAGTTCGACGCATAGGGCTCCTTGCCCCACAGCGAACCGGGGTGGCGGTCGGACGGGTCCAGGCTCAGGTCCAGGCAGCGCAGGTCGGCGTCGCTGCGCCAGACCACCATCACGGGCGTGTGCGCGGCCTGGCGGCGCAGTGCGGGCGAGGGCTCGGTCTGCTGCTTGAGCGCGGCGCGCGCCTGCATGCGCTCGGCGATCATCCGCCGCGCCTGCTCGTCCAGGCGCGCCACGCGCTGGCGCTGCGCCTCGCGGTAGCGCTCGACGAAAGCCGGCGCGTAGCGGGCGCGGCCGCCGGGCTGGTAGCCATTGGCGGGCGCCAGCGGGTCCAGTTCGGGCGCGACCGACAGCGCGTCGTTCTCGTCGGCAACGGACGGATCGATGCAGTTCAGCAGCAGCGCGCCCTGGCCGGGATGGGGGCCGATCAGCACCATGCCGTCGACCGTGGGCATGTCCAGCTCGTTGAGCCCGCTGCGCTTGCCGCCGGGCGTGCGGGCGATCCGCTCGGCCGCCGGCAGGCCCGACTGGTGCGCGTAGAAGGCATAGAGCCCCGCGCCGCCCGAATTGCCCAGCAGGACGATGCGCTTGAAGCCCTGGCCGCGCAGGTGGGCCAGGCCGGCGGCCACGTCCAGCAGGGCGGTTTCGTGCTCCAGCCGCAGGTCGTTGCCGACCGAGCGGGCTCCCTGCGACCAGGCCGCGCAGCCGGCCCCGACGATATCGGGAATCAGGTAGTGACAGGCCATGAACTCGCGCGGATGCATCACGCACACCACGGTGTCGGGCCGGGGGCCGGCGGGCAGGTAGAGCGATCCGGAGGTGGCGGCGCCGTCGGCGGTGCGCAGCACGACGTTGCGGGTGGAGGCGCCCGGCGGGAGATCGCGGGGGTTCCAGTCGGTGTTCAGGAAGCCAGCGGTGACGTGGCTGGAAGGACTGCCGGAAGTCATATCCGTCTCCTTGGATAGTCGTTTCGGGTTTTATTTGTCAGATTAGACAAATATTTGACTTTGATGTCAATCAAAGTCGAAAAACTGACGCTGTGGTCAAATCGGACGAATGTCCGCGCTGCGCGGACCCCTGCAACGGAGCCGGCTGGCGCGCCCGCTCCCGCCACGATCCGCCCGCGCCGGGCGGCCATAGAAAAGGAAGAACGCCACCGTGACCGACGCAAGCACCAAGGGAAGCCTGAAAGGCGAGGCGCTGCGCAGCGCCATCCTCGACGCCGCCGCCACGCTGTTCATCGAACGCGGCACCGGCGGCACCAGCATGCAGGACATCGCCGAAGCGCTGGGCCTGAGCCGCACCGCCGTCTACTACTACTTCAAGAACAAGGACGCGATCCTGCGCGCGCTGACCGAAGAGGTGCTGAACACGGCGCGCAAGCTGGCGGGCGACACCGTGGCGCGCGCCGACCTGGATCCGGTCCAGGCGCTGGGCGCCCTGGTGATGCAGCACGCCGACCTGATCCTGTCGCGACCGGCGGAATTCCGAGTGGCCGACCGCACCGAGGGCGACATGACGCCCAAGCAGCGCGCGGCCCTGCAGGCGGCGCGGCGCAGCCTGCTGGAGAACTTCAGCGTGGTCATTGAAAAGGGCGTGCGCGACGGCCAGTTCCGCATGGTCGATCCGCACATCGCGGCCGTCAGCCTGATCGGCATGTGCAACTGGTCGGCCTGGTGGTACAAGCCGGGCGGCCGCCTGAGCCGCGCCGAAGTCGCCGCCATCATGGCGGACATGGCGGTGCGTTCGCTGCTGCGCGACGAGGCGCGTCGCACGCGCAGCCCCGACGTCAGCGAGTCGCTGCGGCTGCTGCGCGAGGACCTGGCGTATCTGGAGAAGTTGGTGTTGCCGGACGGGAAGGGGCCAGACGTGCATCGCGGCTAGGCTGGAGCCGGGATATTCCCGGACTTAGTCTGATTTTTTCGGCCCGTGCCGGGGACTTCTGCGGATCTCGTAATCCTACGATTTGCCCAATTGAATTCCTCCGTTACGTTGTTGTTCCGCCGTGTACCTGGCGGGGGCAGCGGTAATGGACAGGGGAATTCATGCGGCAGGCTTGGCGCGCATGGAACGTTGGCGCGTGGGCCGTGCTCGGCCTGTGGTCGATAGGCGTTCCGACATGGGCTCAGATACCGGACAACGCGGCGCAGGAACTCCTGCGCCAGCAGGAGCGAGAGCGCGCGCTGCGCGAGCAATTGGAAGCGCCGCCGGACGAGCGCCTGCCAAGGCCGGCTCCGGCCTTGCCCGGGCGTCTGCCCCAGCACGAGCAACCCTGCTTTCCCATCGCGCAGATCCGGCTCGACGGCGAGGAGGCGGAACGTTTCTACTGGGCCTTGCGGGAGGGCGATCCGGCCGATGACCGCGCGACGGGCCGTTGCCTGGGCTCGGCCGGCATCAATGTGGTGATGACCCGCATCCAGAACGCCATCATCGCGCGCGGCTTCGTCACCACGCGGGTCCTGGCCCGGCCGCAAGATCTCAAGACGGGCACATTGGTCCTGACGGTCGTGCCGGGCCGCATCCGCGACATCCGCTACGCGCCCGGCACGTCGCTGAAGGCCACCGCCTGGAATGCCGTCCCCGCGCGGCGCGGCGAGCTGCTCAACCTGCGCGACATCGAGCAGGCGCTGGAGAATTTCAAGCGCGTCCCCACCGTGGAAGCCGACATCCAGATCGTTCCCGCCGAAGGCGCCGATGCCCGGCCTGGCGACAGCGATCTCGTCATCGCCTGGCGGCAACGTTCCTTTCCGGTACGGATAAGCGCCACGCTGGACGACTCCGGCAGCAAGACCACCGGCAAGGTGCAGGGCGGCATCACGGTCTCGCTCGATGACCTGCTGATGTGGAACGACCTGCTCTACGCCAATTTCAATCATGACGTGTTCAACGGCAACACCCGTGGCACGCGCGGCTATACGGCGCACTACAGCGTGCCATATGGCTATTGGACGCTGGCCGCCACCCTGGGCGGCTACAAGTACCGCCAGACGGTCGCCGGCTTCAGCCAGAACTATGTCTACAGCGGCTCCAGCGACAACGCCGAGCTGCGCCTGTCCCGGCTGGTCTATCGCGACGCGAGCCGCAAGACCGGTCTCCATGCCCGATTGTGGATGCGCAAATCGGACAACTACATCGACGACACCGAAATCGAGGTCCAGCGCCGCCGCACGGGCGGCTGGGAGCTGGGCCTGAATCATCGGGAATACCTGGGCGCGAGCACGCTGGACGTGAATCTTGCCTATCGTCGCGGCACCGGCGCCTTTCGCGCGATGCCGGCGCCGGAGGAGGACTTCGGCGAAGGCACGTCGCGGATGCAGGTCATCACCGCCGATGCCCAATGGCTGATTCCGTTCCAGCTTGGCGCGCAGCGCGCCCGCTATATCGGCAGCTGGCGCGCCCAGTGGAACCGCACGCCGCTCGTGCCGCAGGATCGGTTCTCCATCGGCGGACGCTACACCGTGCGCGGTTTTGACGGCGAACTGACGCTGATGGGCGAGCGCGGCTGGGTGTTGCGCAATGAAATCGGACTACCGGTGGGCGCGGGCCAGGAACTCTACGCGGGGGCCGATTATGGCCACGTGGCCGGCCCGTCCACGCGCTGGCTCCAGGGGCGCAACCTGGCCGGCGCGGTCATCGGCGTGCGCGGCGGCGCCAAGGGCTTCCAGTGGGATCTCTTTGCCGGCGCGCCGCTGGCCAGACCAAAGGGTTTTCAGACCGCCGCCGTGACCACCGGCTTCAACCTGAGCTGGTCCTACTGAACGCCGCGGCCCATGCCCGAGCAAGGAAAGTGACGCCATGAACAAGCACCTTTACCGCATCGTTTTCAACCGGGCGCTGGGCCTGTTCCAGGTCGTCGCGGAAATCGCGCGACGCGATGGACCGGGCGCCGGCGCCGGCAGCACCGCCGCCGGCAGCCGCATTCTTGCCACGCTCAAGCCCTTGCGCCTTGCCCTGGCGCTTGCGCTCGGCCAGGCCATCATCGTCCCGTTCGCCCACGCCCAGGTCGTGGCCGATCCCGGCGCGCCCGGCAACCAACGCCCGACCGTATTGCAAGCGCCCAACGGCGTTCCGCTGGTGAACATCCAGACCCCCAGCGCCGCCGGCGTGTCGCGCAACACCTACAAGCAGTTCGACGTCGACCAGCAAGGCGCCATCCTGAACAATTCGCGCGCCAACACGCAGACCGAACTGGGCGGGTGGGTGCAAGGCAATCCGTGGCTGGCGCGCGGCGCCGCCCGCGTCATTCTCAATGAGGTGAATTCCAGCAATCCCAGCCAACTGCGCGGCTATGTCGAAGTGGCGGGCAACCGCGCGCAGCTCGTCATCGCCAATCCGGCGGGCATTTCCTGCGATGGCTGCGGCTTCATCAATGCCGACCGCGCCACCATCACCACTGGCCAGCCCATTCTCAACGGCGGCTCGCTGGAGGGCTACCGGGTGCAGGGCGGCGCCATCCAGGTCCAGGGCAAGGGCATGGACGCCCGCGGCGCGAACTACACCGACCTGATCGCCCGCTCGGTGGAGGTGAACGCCGGCATCTGGGCGCGGCAATTGCAGGTCACGGCCGGCGGCAACGAGGTCAGCGCTGACCACGCCAGGGTGCAAAAGACCGCCGCCAGCGGCGATGCGCCGGCCTTCGCGCTGGATGTGGCCGCGCTGGGCGGCATGTACAGCCAGAAGATCGTGCTGGTCGGCACCGAGCAGGGCGTGGGCATGCGCAACGCCGGCGCCATCGGCGCGCAGGCCGGCCAGCTGGTCGTCACGGTCGATGGCCGCCTGGAAAACAGCGGCACGATGCAGGCCAGGACGGATACCCGGATCGACGCCGGCGGCGGTCTCGCCAATGCCGGCACTCTTAGCGCCGGTCGCGAACTGGCCGTGAGCACGCCGCGGGATATCGACAACCGCCAGGGCGCGCTCAATGCCCGCCGCATCAGCGTCGATGCGCGGTCGCTGCGCAACCGGGACGGCACCATCGAACAGACCGGTCTCCAGGACCTGGCCCTGCGCGCCGCCCAGACCAGCAACCGCGACGGCGGCCGTATCGGACTCTTGGCAGCCGACGCCGGCACGCCCGCGGACAAGGAAACCTCCCCGGGCGGCAACGCAGGCGGCGCGGGCGGCGCAACGGCAGGAAGCAGCGGCGGACAGGGTGAAGGGAGCGTCGGCGACGATCAGACCGGCGCCGATGCCGCGCCGCTGGCAAATGGCGTGCTCAACATCAGCGCCACGCTCGACAATGACGGCGGTCGCATCCTCGCCAGCGGTCGGATCGACCTGAGCGCGCAAGCGGGCCTGGACAACGACGGCGGACACCTGGGCGTGAACCAGCTCGACGTCAGCGGCGGCGACCTGAACAATCGCCGGGGCGAACTCCGGATCGCGGGCGATGCCCGTCTTCAGGTCGGGCAACTGCGCAACGACGCCGGTCAGTTGCTGGCGGCTGGCGCGTTCGACCTGCGCGCGCAAGACGCCTCCAACCGGGGTGGCACGGTCCTGCACAGCGGCAACACCGACACCCGGCTGGCGATCCAGGGCAAGCTCGACAACAGCGGCGGCACACTGGCCAGCAATGCGCAGCGTCTGACCATCGACGCCGGCCGGTTGGTCAATGAAGACGGCAAGATCACCCATGCCGGCACCGGCGGCCTGATGCTCAGTGCCGGTCGCGTCGATGGCGCGCGCGGCGAGACGGCCACGGCGGGCGTGGCGACATTGCGCCTGGGCGTGGTCGACCATCGCCAGGCCGCCGTCAGCGCCGGCCAGATCGACCTGGCCGCGCAGTCCTTCGACAATCGCGGCGGCAAGCTCATCGCCACGGGCGCGGATGCCAGCCGCATCGCCGCCGCCGAGCTTCTCGACAATGGCGACGGCGGAGTCATCGCCGGCAATGGCGACCTGGCCCTGCGCGCCGGCACGCTCGCCAACGCGCGCGGCCAGATCCTGCACGCCGGCAACGGTCGCCTGGACATCGCCGCGCGGACGCTGCTGGGTGCGCAAGGCACGATCACCAGCAATGGCAGGCTGGCGCTGACGGGCGAGACCACGGACTTGACCGGCGCCGCCACACAGGCGCAAGCCATCCGGATCGATACCGGCACGCTGACCAACGCTGGCGGCAAGCTCGCCGCCAGCGGCAACGCCCCGTTGGAACTGACGACGCGCGGCGCGCTGGACAATCAGGGCGGCGTCATCGCCAGCAATGGCGCGCTGAACCTGTCGGCGCGATCCCTGGCCAATCGGGACGGCACGATCCAGGCCGCCGGGCTGGACGCGACCCGCGTCACGGTCCGGCAGGTCATGGACAATGCCGGCGGCACCCTGCTCGCGGCTGGCAGGGCCATGGTCAATGCGGGTGAGCTGGACAACCGAGGCGGCAAGGTACTGGCGTCTGGCGACGCCGGCCTGTCGCTGGATGTGGCGGGTCATCTCGATAACCAGGCCAGCGGCCTCATTGCCAGCACCGGCAGCGCACAAGTCACCGCCGCCACGCTGGACAATCGCGGCGGCGTCATCAACGCCACCGGCCCGCTGCAAACCTCCGTTCAGCAGGGCCTGGACAACCGTGGCGGCAGATTGGTCAGCGCCGCCGATCTCGGCGTTCAGGCGAAAACACTGGACAACCGCGCCGCTGGCATCGTGGCCTCCACCGCTGGCTCCCTCACGGTGGACACCCGTGGCCGCACCGAGAATCGCGGCGGCACGCTGCAAGGCGGCGATGTGGTCCTCGTCAATGCCGGGTTGGACAATACGCAGGGCGCCGTACTGGGCGCGTCCGTGACGGTCGACACCCGTCAGGCCGCGCTCGACAACACCGGCGGCACCCTCGCCAGCACGCGTGGCGACCTGACGATAGCTAGCGGCGCGCTGACCAATACCGGTGGCCTGCTTCAGTCCGCGCAAGCCATGCGCGTGGATACCCACGGCCAGGCGCTGATCAATACCGACGCTGGCAGCGCTGGCGGCATCCTGAGCGGCGCCGCGCTGGCGTTGACCAGCGGCGACCTGGACAACCGGGGTGGATTGATTCAAGGCCAGGGCGATGTCAACGCGCGCAGTGGCAGCATCGACAACACATCCGGTCAGCTGGGCGGTAACGCGAATGTCGCTATCAACGCCGCGGCGCTCGGCAACGGCGGTGGCAAGATCCAGGCAGGCAAGGACCTGAGCGCCACGCTCGCCGCCGTGGCGGACAATACCGGCGGTCTGATGGTCGCGGGTGGCGATCTGACGGTCAGCGCCGCACAGATACGCAACCGCGACACACAAAGCGCGGACGACAGCAAGCCGCTCGGCTTGCAGGGCAACAGCGTCGTCCTGACGGCCGGTCACACTGACAATACTGGCGGTCTCGTCGCCGCTGATCAACGCATCAGCATCCAGGGCAAGGGTAGCGTGCTGGACAACACGCGCGGCAGCCTGTCATCCGGCGGCGCTATTGTGGTCGATGTCGGGCAACTGCTCAATCACGCGGGTACGCTGCTTGCCGGCCGCGCCCTGGATATCGCGGCGGATACCGTGAGCGGCAACGGCAGCCTGTTGTCCAAGGGCGATCTCACGCTCGCCTTGCGGCAGGGCCAGGCCAATGACCAGACCATCACGGCCAACGGCCGCGCGCGCATCAGCGCGGCGGGCACGTGGACCAACCGAAGCGTGGTGCGCGCGAACGATCTGGAGGTGCGCGGCACCGACATCGACAACAGCGTGACCGGCGAGATGAGCGGCGTGCGCAGCGCCCGCATCGTCGCGGATGGCACGCTGACCAATCGTGGCCTGATCGACGGCGGCCAGGCCCGCATCGAGGCCGGCGCCGTCGACAACCTGGGCAGCGGCCGCATCTATGGCGACCGCCTGGCAATCCAGGCCGGCACCCTGCGCAACCGCGAGGAAGGCGACAAGGCCGCCGTCATCGCCGCGCGTCAGCGGCTGGATATCGGCGCCAGCGTCATCAACAATCGTGAAAAGGCGCTGATATTCAGCGCGGGTGGCGGCGGCGATGCGCTGAACATCGGCGGCGCGCTGGATGCCGACGGCGCGGCGACCGGCCGCGCCGATCTCGTCCTCAATGAAAGCGCCACCATCGAATCGCTGGGCGGCATGACGCTGGAGACGGACCGCCTGCTCAATGCCAATCTGCATTTCCGCACGGAAGTGGTCCAGGTCGGTGGGCCGGTCAAGTACCTGTACATCCAGCCCGAGGGCGATCGCGACAAGGCTCTTGTCGACGAATATCGCTGGGAAAGCTGGAGCAGGGCGGGCAGGTACCGCCACAAGGAGACCGGCCGGCAGATACGCAACTGGACGCAGTACGACGTGACGCAGACCGAGTACCGCACGCAAGTCGCCGAGAGCGCGCCCGCGCTGATCCGCGCGGGCGGCAACCTCACGCTGCGCGGCAATGAACTGATCAACGACAAGAGCCAGATCATCGCCGGCGGCGTCTTGCTGGGCGATGTGGGCCGGCTCGACAACGTTGCCGCCCTGGGCGAGCACATCGTCCGGCAGACCGGCACCAGCCAGTTCACGCGCTCACGCTGGCGCGGAGGCACGAGGCGGTATTTCGACCGGAGATGGGATGGAAAGATCGCCTACACCCCCGCCGACGCGGTGCAGACGATCACGCTGGATGTCTCCACCGTCGTGCAGAACGCCGCCGCTGGCGGCAGCGGCCATGTCATTGACGGCCGGCAGGCCGGGCAGGTGGGCGGCGCGATCGAGGCCAGCGCCGGCGCGACGGGCGAAACCCGCCGCAGGTCCATCACCGAGGTGCAGGCGACCGTTTCCGATCCGCGCGGGCCGGGCCGTGGCGACGTCAACACCGCGAGCAGCGCCAGCGGCAATGCGCCGATCCGCGTCCGCACCGTCCAGGTGGGCACCGATGCCCCCGCCGCCAGCCTGTTCCGCAGCAGTCCGGGCGCGGGCGGCTACCTGGTCGAGACCGATCCGCGCTTCGCCAATTACCGCGACTGGCTCAGCTCCGACTACATGCTGTCCCAGCTGGGCTACGACCCGACCACCATGCACAAGCGCCTGGGCGACGGGTTCTACGAACAGAAGCTGGTGCGCGACCAGATCGGCCAGCTGACCGGCCGCCGTTTCCTGGACGGCTACGCCGACGACGAAGCGCAGTACCGCGCGCTGCTGAACGCGGGCAGCACCTACGCCCAGGCGTGGAACCTGCGCCCCGGCGTGGCGCTGACCGCCGCGCAGATGGCGCAGCTGACCAGCGATATCGTCTGGCTGGTGGAACGGGAGGTGACGCTGGCCGACGGCACGGTCACGCGCGCCCTGGTGCCGCAGGTCTACGTGCGGGTGAAGGCGGGCGATATCGACGGCACTGGAACCCTGTTGGCCGCCAACGCCATCGACCTCAAGCTCAAGGGCGACCTGGTCAACGCCGGCACCATCGCGGGGCGCACGGCGGTCAGGCTGACCGGCGAGAACCTGCGCAACCTGGGCGGACGCATCAGCGGCGATGCCGTGGCGCTCACGGCCCGCAACGATCTGGACAACATCGGCGGCGCGCTCGACGCGGGCTCGACGCTGCTGCTCAATGCCGGGCGCGATCTCAATATCCTCAGCACCACGCGCGGCGACGCCAAGCGGGCGGGCGCGAGCGATTTCAGCCGCACCAATATCGATCGCGTGGCGGGCCTGTACGTCAGCAACCCGAACGGCATCCTGCTGGCCTCGGCGGGCCGTGACGCCACGCTGATGGCGGCGCAACTGATCAACAGCGGCAAGGACAGCCAGACCGCCATCGTCGCGGGCCGCGACCTGACGCTGGGCACGGTCAAGATCGCCGCGCAGGAGAACAACGTCCGCAACGCCAGCAACTATCTCAAGCAAGGCTATGAGCGCGATGTAGGCAGCGCCATCACGACGACCGGCGAGGTTCGCCTGCAGGCTGGCCGCGACCTGAACGCCGTTGCCGCCAATGTCACCAGCGAGCAGGGGGCGGTGATCGCGGTGGCCCAAGGCGATGTGAACATCCAGGCGGGCGTCGCGGACAGTAACTGGAGCGAAGGCCGCCAGCACAGCTCGCGCAGCCTGCTGGGCTCCAAGACCAAGATCACCCGCGCCAGCCTGGATGAAACGCAGGCCGTGTCCAGCACCTTCAGCGGCAACACCGTCGCGGTGCAGGGCCGGAACGTGACCGTCACTGGCAGCAACGTGGTGTCCGACGCGGGCACGACGATCGTCGCCCGCAACGACCTGACGATCCAGGCGGCCACCGAGACCGCCAGCCAGAGCCAGTTCAAGGAGACCAGGACCAGCGGCTTTCTCTACAACGGCGGCGTCGCCTTCACCCTCGGCAGCCAGATGCAGAGCGTGGATCGCAAGGACGTCAGCACGCGCGCCGCCGCGTCCACCGTGGGCGCCACGACGGGCGATGTCACGCTGGTGGCGGGCAATCAATATCAACAGATCGGCAGCAAGGTCCTGGCGCCGCAGGGCGACATCGACATCCACGCCCGGCGTGTCGATATCGTCGAGGCGCGGGAAACCGGCAAGAGCGTCGAACAGAACCGGTTCCGCCAGTCCGGCCTGACCGTGGCGCTGACTTCGCCAATTCTCTCTGCGCTGCAGACCGGCCAGCAGATGGCGAGCGCGGCCAGCCAGACGTCCGATGGGCGCATGCAGGCGCTGGCCGGCGCCGCCACGGGACTGGCGGCCAAGAACGCCTACGATGCGGTGCAGGCCGACCCCAAGGCCGCGGGCGGCGTCAATATCTCGATCACGGTCGGCGCCAGCAAGAGCGACAGCAAGTCCACGACCACCTACGACACCGCTGCCGGCTCGACCGTGGCCGCGGGCGGCGACGTGCGCATCAGCGCGACCGGCGCCGGACGGGATTCAGACCTGACGGTGCGCGGCAGCAACATCAGCGCGGGCGGCAACGTCGTGTTCAAGGCCGACGGCGACATCAATCTGCTGGCGGCCAGGAACACGCAGGAGACCGACCGCAAGAGCAGCAGCGCCAGCGCGGGGGTGGGCGTGGCGATCTCCCTGGGCTCGAATGGCGCGGCATTCGGGGTGACGGCCAATGCCAGTGGAGGCCGGGGCAAGGGCGAAGGCAGGGACGTGACCTGGACCAACACGCAGGTCAGCGCGGGCGAGGGCCTGACGCTGGTCTCGGGCGGCGACACCACGCTGCGCGGCGCGGTTGCCAGCGGCAGGCAGGTGGTGGCCGACGTGGGCGGCAACCTTGCCATCGAAAGCCTGCAAGACACGAGCACGTTCAAGAGCAAGGACCAGAGCATCGGCGGCAGCGTGACGGTGGGCGCGGGCTTTGCGGCCAGCGGCAGCTATGCCAGCACCAAGGTGGATGGCGATTTCGCCAGCGTTGTCGAGCAGTCCCGCATCGCGGCCGGCGACGGCGGCTTTCAAGTCAAGGTGGGAGGCAATACCGATCTCAAGGGCGCGGCGATCACATCATCGGAGTCCGCCGTAACGAATGGCCGGAATACCCTCGAGACTGGCAGCCTGACCGTCAGCGATATCGAGAACTACAGCAAGTACAAGGCGACGGGCGTCAGCCTGTCGGGCGGATTCAGCGTCGCCGGAGGGGGTGACAAGAAGTCGGACGGCAAGACCGAAGGCGACCGAGGCGCCAAGGAGCCGGATAAGGCCGCCGCCACCAACGTCGCGGGCAAGGGCAGCACATGGTCCGCGCAGAACTTCGGCAACAGCGTCAGCGCGGGCGCGCCGGGCATGAGCGTGCGCAAGGGCAGTGAAAGCAGCGTGACCCAGAGCGGCATCAGCGGCGCCGTCGTGACGATCACCGATATGAATGCGCAAAGGGAGCGTACCGGCAAGACCGCCGACCAGGTGCTGGCGATGCTGGATCGAAGCATCCTGACGGGCGATGGGTCTGGCGGGCTGGCCAAGAAATGGGATGGCGAGCAACTGCGCCGACAGGTCCAGGCGGAAGCCGAAATCGTCGCGGCGTTCAGTCAGCAGGCGGGACAGGCAATCCAGAGCTACACGGAGAAAAAGCGCGCGGAGCTTCGAGAGCAGATCAAGGCCACGGACGATCCTGACAAGATCCGGGGGCTTCAGACGCAGATCAATGAGCTCAATACGCAGGAGCGCTTGCTGAACGTGGCTGTGGGTGCGTTGGGCGGATCGGGCGGAGTCGCGGCGCTGCAGGCGGGGCTGTCGGAAGCGGCGGATCGGATGCGACAGTACACGATTGAGGATTCGAAGAAATTCGCCGGCATTACCGATGGGGAAACTACCTTGGATAACAAGAGCGGGACAAGTGCTGGGATACGGGGGGATCAGTTCAAGACGGCGGGGACGCGGGCTGTTCTAGATATTCTTTGCGGAACAATGAATGAGCGATGCAAAATTCAGACTGAAAACGGGCTTCCAATACTTGATGAAAGGGGAGTTCCACTTCTCAAGCTGGATAAAAATGGCGGGGTTGCCTTTGATACGGACAGAGCAAACATGACACTTGCCAAGTTTCTTGAAACCGACGACGGCAAGAAAATGGCAGGATTAACAGGAGGTAATCAAGGCGGTCCTGGGACGCTTGCTGGCAGACCCTATCCTCCTGGGGGAATTCTTGACTGGATGCACGAGGCCTTTGGAGGGTCACACGACTTTATCGGTGGCACTTTGAGTGGTTATTACGATAAATATGGCAATGCCAAGCGTGGTCTAACGCCAGGACAGGATCGCATGTATGGAATTTGGAGCGGTATTGCGCTCGTGCCGGCAACACCGTTTGCACTATCGGAAGCCTTGCCTCCGCAGGCATGGAAAGCTCTGGATATTTTACTGAGAGTCACACGGTGAGAGTCATATCTAGGTTAATTGTAGTTTTTATATTTTTTTTGTTAGTGACTGGTTGCTATATCAGCAGGAAGGGGGAAATTTGCAGCATTACCATGCCACAGGCCTATTGTGATCGAGAAGCATACGATCGGCTGACTAAGCCCGGTACGGCTATGGAAGATTGGTCGATCAGTGGTCGAACTGAAGATATGCGTCTAATGGATTGGAAAAAATGCGGCGGGGCTGACAAAGGATATTATGGCCTTGAGCCTCTTCTTAGTGGTCAAGAGCGTACAGCGGAACAAGAAAGACGGGAGTCAGGCATATTGTTTCGCCAGATTCAGCGCTGCATGCTGAAAAAGAATTACCAATATATCGGAAAATGCTATGACAACGAGATATCTAGGAGTCATCCCGCTTGCGGCGCTCCGTGACTACCCTTGCGGTAGTGATATACGGATACGCTGACGTTCCTGCGGTTCATCTTGGCCTGCACTATCGCGCGGCGCGGTCGCCAGCGGAAATCGGGTGGTGGCCGACGCGGGCGGCAATCTTGTCATCGAAAGCCCGCAAGACACGAGCACGTTCAAGAGCAAGGATGTACTGAGATGGTATTCACCTGACACCGGCCCCAAGCCGGTGTGAGCTCAAGCAGCCTCGGCGTACACATCCTCCGGGTCGGGCTGCTGGGTCTTGCCGACATCAAACATCTGTACCGGCGTTTTGCCTTCCATCATTCGGCCTTGATGCGGCCGCTCGTAGTTGTAGTGATTGCAGATAGGCATCAAAGTCCCCCTGCATTTGGTCGATCGATTCATCCCAGGCCGTGCGGCCCTCAATGCGGAGGTGCTCGTCCAGCAAGGTGCGATGCAGCTGCTCGACGAAGCCGTTGCTTTGCGGGCGTCTGACCCGGGTCGTGCGGTGCTGGATGCCCTCCAGTTGCAAGAACAATTCGAACGGTTGCTGATCGGGCCTGCCGCGGTATTCCCTGCCGTTGTCCGAGAGCAGAGTTTCGATGCGCAGGCCTTGCTGCTCGCCCCGCGGCAAGCCGGCCTGGGCGGCTTGCAGCCAACCCTCGCCTACGCCCGGAACGAATCGACGAAGAACGCGTCGACGGCCGCGAGCTCGCTCGTGTGCTACCCCTCTATTTGACGTGCGCGAAGCCCTCCGCGCCATGCTGCTCACGCTTGTGCGGGCGTGACTTGCGGAATTTCATACACCAGCTTGGCGTACAGATCGTTCAGGTACCGCATGCGCCGCCTTTCTGTAAAACCCAAGCCCAGATAGAACCTTGCCACGTTGGGCTTGCCTACATCGGCCAGCAGGCCGACCTTGTGCAAGCCCACAGCCTCTGTCTCCCTGATGACGGCGCGCACCAACTGCTTGGCGATACCACCGCCCCGGTGGTCGGGATCGACCGCCAGCGAATCAATGTAGATTTCGTCGTCGTCGGACTCTCGCGGAAGCTCGTCCGCCTGGCCGTCCGGCGGCGCGTAGCGGTCTTCATCCGCTCCCTTGAAGTAAAGGATGCAGCCGATAACCTGGTCGTTCTTGCGCGCGACCATCACATTCTCGACGTTGAAGTACACGTCGGCGCGCGAGAAGTCTCGTTCGTAGTGGAGCAAGGCTTCGGGCAGGCTCGCCTGCCCCGAGATTTCCAGGACGGCATCTTCGTCAGCCAGGGCGATAAGGCGCACGACTGCCTTGGCGTCGGTGACGCGTGCCTTTTCGATCTTCAGTTCCGTCATCATGGAAAATCCGCATATCTGTTGTACTGAGATGATACCCAGCTGACGCCAGTCCCAAGCCGGTGTTTGCTTAAGCAGCCTCGGTGAACACGTCCTCTGGATAGGTGATCCATCCCGATGCCGCGACTCTTCATCTGCCCATGATGCTGCTTGCCTCAAAGTCTCATATGCGCGAGCGCGCATGAATGCCGCCGGCCTGATTGCCGCGAATACCACTTTCGTGCATTTTCGATCGATTGATTGCCAAGGCACTTGATCCGCGGATCACGCTCATTTCTAGTTCCCTCAGACATTTTCCAGTCATCGCAAACCTCACCGGTTACTTCGTCTGATTTGCCCTGCGGAAGCCCGCAAGCAGCGTCACAAGCGAGGACGGAATCGGTAGCATCCCCCGTGCCCATTGCCTCGCAATCCAGATGTTCGTCACTTCATCGGCGCGCTGGTGATGCGAAGGCGGATGCGGCGTGGACAAGAGGCATGAATAGAAAAGGGGGGAATAAAGACTCAACGTTGCATGCGCTAGCAGGGATGCGTGAGCGGCCATGTTCGGGCTGCCGGAAGTTCTCGCTCATCGCCGGCGTGGCGCGCCTTGATCCGCGTCTTCGACGCCCAGATGAAAAAACAGCATTAAGCCCGGTGTATTAATAAAGGATCTGGTTATGAAATTTCTATTTTCTGCATTGACTGCTCTACTGACTTCGACAAGCGCCTTCGCCGCGGGCCATGACTGGTCCGGCGCCTATCTCGGCGGGCAGATGGGCTACGCCTCGGGCACGTCCCGCTACAGCAGCGATATCGATGAGCAGCTCAAGTTCAGCCCGGACGGATTCCTGGGCGGCATCTACGGCGGCTACAACCACCAGTTCAGCAACAACATGGTGCTGGGCCTGGATGCGGATTTCAGCCTTGCGAATATCAAGAACAATGGCAAGTACTACGACGGCGGCATCCGCGATCCCGAAGTGGGAACGTCGATCAAGATGCGTTGGAATGGCGCGGCCCGGATCCGCGCAGGCTATGCCGTCGATCGGTTCCTGCCGTACGTCGCGGCGGGTCTTTCCTATGGGAAATACAAGCTGTCGGTCTGGGATGAGGAAGGCAGCATGCTGGATGTATCGAAGACGCGCACGGGCTGGACCATCGGCGCGGGCCTGGACTACGCCGTGACCGACAACCTGATCGCTCGCGTTGAATATCGCTATTCCGATTTCGGCAAGGCCAAGATTTTCAGCGACGTGTCCGATTCCCTCAGCTTCAAGACGCACGACGTGCGCCTGGGTATCGCCTACAAGTTCTGAGGCGCGCCGACTGCATCGGACAGCCGGGTCGAGCGGCGCGGGCAGGGCCATTGCAGCGGGCTCTGCCCGCGTTCATTTTTTCCGGGGTTTTCTGGCTTGCCCAGGGCCTTGCCTCAGGCCGGCCCGATCACCTGCCAGGCTTAGAACAGCCGACCCTCGGCCGAATTCGCCTGCGCCAGCCCCGTCAGCAGTTTCTTCACCGGCGCCGGCAGCGCGGTGGATGCCAGTTCATCGGCCGGCACCCAGCGCGATGGCGGGCCGCCTTCGCGCAGCGCGGCCGAGCGCACTTCCACCCACCACGGCCGGATATGCAGCCGGTAGTGCGTGAAGGTATGCGAGAACGCGGCCAGCGCGCTGTGCCGTTCCGGTTCCAGGCCCAGTGCCCGGGACGCCGCGCCGGGATCGCCGGCCGCGTCGAATTCGGGCAGGCTCCACAGGCCGCCCCAGATGCCGGGCTCGGGCCGCTGCTGCAACAGGTAGGCGCCATTCCATTGCAGCACCAGCATCGCCGTCTCGCGCTCGGGCACCGCCTTGCGCGCCTTGGGCGTGGGCAGCTCGGCCTGGCGGCCTTCGCGCCTGGCCACGCAGGTATCGGCCACCGGACACTTGTCACAGGCCGGCTTGCCGCGCGTACAGAGCGTGGCGCCCAGGTCCATCAGGCCCTGGGTATAGGCGGCCATGTCCAGGTCCGGCGCCACTTCGACCTGCGTGTCGGCCAGCGCCCACAGGCGCTGTTCGACCTCGCGCTTGGACGGATCGCCGGCGATGCCGAAGTGGCGCGTGAACACGCGCTTGACGTTGCCGTCCAGGATCGGCGAACGCTCGCCGTAGGCGAAGGCGGCGATGGCGGCCGCCGTGGAGGGACCGATCCCCGGCAGGGTGGCGATGGCTTCGGCCGTGGGCGGGAAGCGGCCCTGCCAGTCGCGCGCGATTTCTTGCGCGCAGCGGTGCAGGTTGCGGGCGCGCGCGTAGTAGCCCAGGCCGGCCCAGTACGGCATCACGTCTTCCTGCGCGGCGGTGGCCAGCGCGGCCACGTCGGGAAAGCGGGCCAGGAAGCGCTCGTAGTACGGGATCACGGTGGCGACCTGGGTCTGCTGCAGCATGATCTCCGACAGCCAGATGCGGTACGGATCGCGAGTGTTCTGCCAGGGGAGATCGTGGCGGCCGTGCAGGCGCTGCCAGGCGACGATGCGGGGAGAAAATTCCATGCGTGAAAGTATAAGGCCCACCCCGAAGCGCCTGCGGCGCTTCCCCTCAAGGGGCGCCGTGGCGGACCGGCGGAGCCGGATCCGCGCGGCCGCGTTTGTGCGGCGTCAGGGGCTGGCGCGGGGAGGGCTCGTGTGTCCGGCGTGGCTGTTTGCCTTGGCTGTCGAGGCGGCATTCCGGGTTCATGGGACGCGCGACGCAGGCGTGCGGCGGCGCGCGCTTGAATGCATAATGGCCGCAGGCGTCCAGGACGCTTTCCTCTTTGCCAACGGAGGAAGCCGGAGCGCGGCAACTTCAGGCGCGGCGGCGGGTTTGTGCTGTGGATTTATGTATTGCGATTGCAGGTCGAGTGACACTCACTGGAGCGATGTACATGAATGCGCCTCTTTCGCCGGCCGTGCTGGCGGCCCTCGAATCCGTCCAGCTGGACGACAGATACACCCTTGAGACCGGCCGCGCCTGGATGAGCGGCATCCATGCGCTGGTGCGCCTGCCGATGATGCAGCGTCTGCGGGACTCGCGGGCCGGGCTCAACACCGCCGGCTTTGTGTCGGGCTACCGGGGGTCGCCGCTGGGCGGCGTGGACCAGAACATGTGGAAGGCCGCCAAGTACCTGAAGGCGCACCATGTCGAGTTCCAGCCCGGCATCAACGAGGATCTGGCCGCCACCGCGGTCTGGGGCACGCAGCAGGTCAACCTGTTTCCCGGCGCGCGTTACGACGGCGTGTTCGGCATGTGGTATGGCAAGGGGCCGGGCGTGGACCGCTGCGGCGACGTGTTCAAGCACGCCAACGCCGCCGGCACCTCGCCGCATGGCGGCGTGCTGGTGGTGGCGGGCGACGATCATCCGGCCAAGTCCTCCACGTTGCCGCACCAGAGCGATCACATCCTGAAGGCCTGCATGATTCCGGCGCTGTTTCCGGCCAGCGTGCAGGAAGTGCTGGACTACGGCCTGCATGGCTGGGCCATGAGCCGCTACGCGGGCGTCTGGGTGGGCATGAAGTGCATCACCGACATCGTCGAGGTGTCCGCCTCGGTCGACGTGGATGTCGAGCGCGTCAGGATCCTGCTGCCCGAGGATTTCCAGCTGCCGCCCGATGGCCTGAACATCCGCATTCCCGACACGCCGCTGCAACAGGAAGCGCGGCTGCTGGACTACAAGCTGTACGCCGCGCTGGCCTATGCGCGCGCCAACCAGCTCAACCGCGAGCCCTGGCACGTGCCCGCCAGCGAGGCGCGCTTCGGCATCATGACGTCGGGCAAGGCCTATCTGGACACCTGTCAGGCGCTGGCGGACCTGGGCCTCTCGCCCGAGGTTTGCCGGCGCATCGGCCTGCGGCTGTTCAAGGTGGGCATGGTGTGGCCGCTGGAATCCACCGGCACGCAGCGTTTCGCCGACGGGCTGGACGAGATCCTGGTGGTGGAGGAAAAGCGCCAGGTGCTGGAATACCAGCTCAAGGAAGAATTGTTCGGCTGGATCGGCAGCGGCAAGAAGATCCCGCGCGTGGTCGGCAAGTTCGATGACAAGGACGGCGGCGAATGGGCGGTGCCGCAGGGCAACTGGCTGCTGCCCGCGCACTACGAGTTCTCGCCCGCCATGGTGGCCAAGGCCATCGCCTCGCGGCTGCTGCGCTTCGCGCTGCCCGAGGATGTGCGCGCCGGCATCCAGGCGCGGCTGGACGCCATCGCCGCGCGCGAACAGGCGCTGGCGCGCCCGCGCGTGGTCGAGGAGCGCAAGCCCTGGTTCTGTTCAGGCTGTCCGCACAATACGTCCACCCGCGTGCCGGAGGGCTCGCGCGGCATGGCCGGCATCGGCTGTCACTACATGGTGACCTGGATGGGCCGCAACACCCAGGCATATACCCAGATGGGCGGCGAGGGCGTGCCCTGGATCGGCCAGGCGCCCTTCACCGACGAGAAGCACGTGTTCGCCAACCTGGGCGACGGCACCTACTTCCATTCCGGGCTGCTGGCTATCCGCGCGGCGGTCGCGGCCAAGGCGCCGATCACCTACAAGATCCTGTTCAACGACGCGGTGGCCATGACCGGCGGGCAGCCGGTGGACGGTCCCATCAGCGTGCCCATGATCAGCCGCCAGGTCGCGGCCGAGGGCATCGACAAGATCGTGGTGGTGACGGACGAGCCGGACAAGTATCGCGGCATGGCCGGCATGGCGCCGGGCGTGCCGGTGCATCACCGCGACGAACTTGACGCGGTGATGCGCGAACTGCGCGACCACGCCGGCGTGTCGGTGCTGATCTATGACCAGACCTGCGCCACCGAGAAGCGCCGGCGTCGCAAGCGCGGCGCCTATCCCGACCCGGCGCGGCGCGTGCTCATCAACGAGCGCGTGTGTGAGGGCTGTGGCGATTGTTCGGAGCAGTCCCATTGTCTGTCGGTCGAGCCGCTGGAGACCGAGTTCGGTCGCAAGCGCGCCATCAACCAGTCCAGCTGCAACAAGGATTTCTCCTGTCTGAAGGGCTTCTGCCCCAGCTTCGTGACGGTGGAAGGCGGCAAGCTGCGCAAGCCGCAGCCGCTGGCGCCGGAAGGCGCGATCGACGACACCCTGCCGGCGCCCGCCGCGCCGGGGCTGGCGCGGCCCTACGGCGTGTTCATCGCCGGCGTGGGCGGCACCGGCGTGGTCACCATCGGCCAGCTGCTGGGCATGGCCGCGCATATCGAGGGCAGGGGCTGTTCGGTGCTGGACATGGCGGGCCTGGCCCAGAAGGGCGGCGCCGTGTATTCGCACGTGGTGCTGGCCGCCGCGCCGGATCAGCTGATGAACACACGCGTGGCGATGGGCGAGGCGGACCTGGTGCTGGCCGGCGACCTGGTGGTGGCCACCAGCGCCGACGCCATGGCGCGTCTGTCGCCGGGACGCACGCGCGTGCTGCTCAACAGCGATACCGCCCCGACCGCCGCTTTCGTCAAGAATCCCGACTGGACCCTGCCCGGCGCGGCGCTGGCCTCCGAATTGGAAGGCGTGTGCGGCAAGGAGCATGTGGACACGGTGGATGCGGCCGCGCTGGCGGTGGCGCTGCTGGGTGATGCCATCTACGCCAATCCGCTGATGATGGGCTATGCCTATCAGAAGGGCTGGCTGCCGCTGTCGCGCGAGTCGCTGCTGCGCGCCATCGAGCTTAACGGGCAGCAGGTGGCCGCCAACCAGGCCGCCTTCGCCTGGGGCCGGCGCGCGGCCCAGGACCTGGCCGGGCTGAACCGGCTGGTGGCGCAGGGGCCGAAGCCGGCGTCGGTCTATCCGGAAGGCATCGTCGAACTGCGGCGTCCGCGCGCCGCCGCGCCGGTGGCCGAGCTGAAGAAGCCCGCGGGCGAGCTGGAGCAACTGGTATCGGTGAGACGCGAGTTCCTGACCCGGTATCAGGACGCCGCCTATGCCGCGCGCTACGCCGACCTGGTCGACAAGGTGGCGCGCGCCGAGCGCGAGGCCACCGGCACGCAACGGCTGGCGCTGGCGGTGGCGCGCTATGCCTTCAAGCTGATGGCCTACAAGGACGAGTACGAAGTGGCGCGACTGTACTCCGATGGCGAGTTCGAGCGTCGCGTGGCGCAGCAGTTCGAAGGCGACTGGAAGCTGCGCTTTCATCTGGCGCCGCCGCTGTTCGCGCGGCGCGGCCCGGACGGCAAGCCGGTCAAGCGCGCCTACGGACCGGGCACGCTGCGCCTGTTCCGTTTGCTGGCGCGGCTGCGGCGCCTGCGCGGCACGCGCTTCGATCCGTTCGGCTACACCGCCGAGCGGCGCGCCGAGCGCGAGCTGGTCAGGGAATACCACGAGACGCTGACGGCCATCCTGCCCAAGCTCAATCGCGGCAACCTGGACCGTGCCGTGGCGCTGGCCAGCGTGCCCGAAGAAATACGCGGCTACGGTCATGTGAAGGAGGCAGCCATGGCGCGGGCGGCGCAGCGTCGCGAGGCGCTGCTGAAGGATTTCACCGCGACGGTCGTGAAGCTGGACGGGACGCGGGCGGCCTGAAGACGGGGCAGGGCGTCGTGGCCCCTGCACGGGGGATGCCGGACAGGCGCGGATCGGCGTTCGCGCCGATCCGCCCGGAATCAGCCGGTGGTTTCCGTCTTGTTGCGGCGGGTGATGCCGGTATCGAAACGCTCCACGCCAGGGCGCGCGGCGCCGGTGTTGAAACGTTCCACGCCGGGGCGGTTGGGCGCGGTGTCGAAGCGCTCCACGCCGGGCCGCGCCGCCGGACGCTTGAACAGCTCCACGCCGGGGCGCGTGAAGCGCTCGACGCGCGGCGGGCTCTCGGTCTTGGCCTGCACGCTTTGCGCGGCGACCTGTTCGCGCTTGGCGATGATCTCCTCGGCGCGCTGGTGGTGCGGCGCCATCTTGCGCACCATGACCCGGCCGTCGCGCGGGAAGTAATTGATGCGCCGCGCATGCACGTCGCCCAAGTCCTGGGCCTTGACGGGAATGCCTTCGGTCTTCAGGTAGTTCAGCACGAACTGGCCGTTGCGTTCGCCGATGTTCATCTGCTGCATGGCGGACAGCACCGCGCCGCCGCCGAACACCTTGGCTTCCAGGCGGTCGCGCGAAGCGCCGGCCTTGAGCAGTTCGTTGATCAGCACTTCCATGGCGAAGGCGCCATAGCGCATGGTGGCCGAGGCGGGCGACTGCATGTCGCCCTCCGGCAGCATGAAATGGTTCATGCCGCCGACCCCGGTTTTGGGATCGTGGATACAGGCGGCGACGCACGACCCGAGCACGGTCGAGATCATCAGGTCTTCGTCGGTGACGTAGTACTCGTTGGGAAGTACTTTCACCGCCTGACATTGGAACGCGCTGTCGTAGTAATGGCGCGTTGCGCGAGCTTCAAGACGGGAGACCATGGCGCGGAATATTGGGCAAGGGCAACGATAGGGACACGAAGTGCACTGCTACGGAAAACAGAATTCGTTTCAAAATATGTAAAAAATTTGCGCTTTATTCTTGCATATTCGCAAGACCAGCGGGAGAAATGCTGTGTAACGGCGGCGACAATGCGTCCCTGCTTATATGGCTGGCTGCGTCTCCTGTGTTTTGTTCTTTCCGTTCCACGGCGGCGGCCGCCGCAAGGCCGCCGCCTCAGGGCCGGACTTGGGTTTCGCCGTCTCCGCGGGCAGGGGCCGCGCCAGTCGCGCGCGGTCCCGCCGGGATGATCTGGGACCATCCTACACGGGGACTGCGCGCGGCTTTTCCCCGATCACGGGGAAGAAGGTGCTTTATACGGGGCTTTAGAACGGCGTTTGACGCCGGTTCAGAAACGTGTGCTGCGCGTGACCGACCAGCGCGCCGACAGCGCGCCCAACACGGCGGCGGCCAGCACGGCGCCCGCCAGCACGGGCGTGCCGGGCAGGCGCAGGGCGAACTCGGCGCCGTAGCTGCGGGCCAGGCCGAGCAGGGCGTTGTTCAGCGGCGACAAGGCCAGCGCCGCGACGCCAATGGCCAGCAGCGAGGCCAGCGCGCCCGACAGGCCGCCCAGGTACAGGAAGGGACGGCGCACGAAGGATTCGGTGGCGCCGACCAGCCGCGCCACGGCGATTTCCTCGCGTTGCGACAGCGCCTGCATGCGCACGGTGTTGAACACCGTCGCCAGCACCACGACCGCCACGCAGGCGGCCAGGAAGCCCAGGCCGATGCGGGCGAAGCGCAGGATGGCCTCCAACCGCTGGACCCAGGCGCTGTCCAGCTGCACCAGGTCGACCTGGTCCCATTGCTTCCATATCTTGGCCAGCCGGTCCGCGCGGCCCGATAGGTCCTCGCCGTCGGCCAGCGTGACCACCACCGCGTCGGGCAGCGGGTTGCCCGGCAGCACGGCCAGCGCCTGCTGCCAGGCGGGATTGGCGCGCAGGCTGGCCAGCGCGTCGTCGCGGCCCACCACGCGCACGGCGCGGATGTCGTCCTGGTGCTCGGACTGGATGCGCTTGGCCACGCCGGCGGCCGCGCCAGCCGGAGCGTCCACGCGCATGAAGACCGTGACCTCGGGCGTGACCGACATCTGGCGCGCCACCGGCTGCACCGATACCAGGATGGCGCTGCCTAGCAGCGGCAGCGCCAGGGCCAGGGCCATGACCAGCAGGTTGGCCAGGGAGGAGAAGGGTTGCTTGATCAGCCGGCGCACGGTGACCATGAGCGCGTAGCGGTGTTGGCGCAGCCAGGCGTTCATGCTTGCGCTCCTTCGCCGGCGGCCGGCGCGGGCGTGGCCGGGCCGTGGGAATCGGAGAACTTGCCGGGGTCGATGCGCAGGGTGCGCGTGGCGTAGCGCGCCATGAGTTCCTGGTCGTGCGAGGCGATCAGCGTGGTGACGCCGACGCGGTTGAAGTCGCGAAACACATTCATGATGCGTTGCGCGTTGTCATGGTCGAGATTGGCGGTGGGCTCGTCGGCGATGAGGATGGCGGGGCGGTTGACGATGGCGCGGGCGATCGCCAGGCGCTGCTGCTCGCCGCCGGACAGCTCGATCGGGTTCAGTTCTTCCTTGCCCGACAGGCCGACCTTGTCCAGCGCCGCGCGGGCGCGCGCGGCCGCCGAGTCCCAGGCCTGGCCGGTGACGGCCAGCGGCAGCATGACATTTTCGAACGCGCTGCGATCGAACAGCAGATGGGTGTCCTGCAGGATGACGCCGACGGCGCGCCGCAGATAGGGGCGCGCGCGGGCCGGCAGCTTGTCCAGCCGTTGCCCGTTGACCTGGATGGAGCCGCGGCTGGCGGGCTCCAGCCCGCCGATCAGCTTGAGCAGGGTGGACTTGCCGGCGCCGGACGGCCCGGACACGAAAATGAACTCTCCCGCGCTGACGCGGAAGTTGATGTCGGCCAGGATGTTGCGGCCGCGGCCATACGATTTGAAGACGTGCTGGAATTCGATCATGGCGGCTGTCGGATGAAGCCGCAATAGTAACTCGGGGACAGGGATGCGGACGCATTCCCGCGTGATGAAGACGTTTCCAAAACACGCGTGTGACCGTGCGGAAACACAAGATCTTCCAACGAAAAGCCGTCCCCATTTTTCATGATGGACGATCGTTTTATTGATCCAGTGTCCCTATATTTCGAGGGAATTCCCCGATGCGCCGCTTGCTGCGCCGCCGCTACCATTCGGCGCATGTGCAGGGCCCACACGGCCCGGTTACCGGCTTCGATTCACCCACACGGAGATCACGATGAAAGTACTGAAACTCGCTGCTGTCGGCGCCGCCTTGTTTGCTGCTTCCGCAGCTTCCCATGCGGGCGCGACCTTCGACAACGTCAAGAAGAAAGGGTTTGTACAGTGCGGCGTTTCCACGGGCATTCCGGGGTTCTCGATCGCGGACAGCAAGGGTGAATGGAAGGGCCTGGACGTGGACCTGTGCCGCGCCATCGCCGCCACCATGTTCGGCGACGCCAGCAAGATCAAGGTCACGCCGCTGAACACGCAGCAGCGCTTCACCGCGCTGCAGTCCGGCGAGGTCGACGTGCTGACCCGCAACACCACTGTCACGCTGACGCGCGACACCACGCTGGGCCTGATCGGCGTGGGCGTGAACTACTACGACAGCCAGGGCGTGATGGTCTCCAAGGACCTGAACGTCAAGAGCGCCAAGGAACTGAACGGCGCCACCATCTGCGTGCAGCCCGGCACCACCACCGAGCTGAACCTGGCCGACTGGTTCCGCGGCCAGAAGATCGAATTCAAGCCCGTCGTGATCGACAAGTACGACGAGATCATCCGCGCCTTCTCGGCCGGCCGCTGCGATGCCTTCACGACCGACAAGTCGCAGCTGGCCTCGACCCGCACCACGCTTGAGAACCCGGACAAGTACGTGATCCTGCCGGAAGGCTTCTCCAAGGAGCCGCTGGGCCCCATGGTGCGCCAGGGTGACGAGCAATGGTTCAATGTGGTCCGCTGGTCGCTGAACGCCATGCTGGAAGCCGAGGAATACGGCATCACCAAGGCCAACGTCGACGAGATGACCAAGAGCACCAACCCCAACATCCAGCGCATCCTGGGCGTGACCCCGGGCATGGGCAAGAACCTGGGCGTGGATGACAAGTGGGCCTACAACATCATCAAGCAGGTGGGCAATTACGGCGAGAGCTTCGAGACCACGCTCGGCCAGAAGAGCGCCATGAAGCTTGAGCGCGGCCTGAACGCTTCGTACAAGAACGGAGGCCTGATGTACGGCTGGCCCGTGCGCTGACACGCGGGGCTGCCCGGGGGCGGGACCCGATGTCCCGCCCTGCCCGCCGCGAGCGGGCGGCAGGAGTGGGCGGCGCGACCCGCAAGGCGCCGCCGCCCGGTATCCGACTTCTGTAGAAGTGATTCATGACGAATTCCAACAATAATGCCCATCAGCCGGCGCCGCGGCCTTCCGCGGGCGCCCAGCTTGCTCCCAAGCGGCGGCTGAACTGGAACGATCCGGGCGTGCGGGCGGTGGTGTATCAGGTGGTCGCGCTGGGCGCTGTAGCGCTGGCCGTGTGGTTCCTGGTATCGAACACCCTGCACAACCTGGCGGTGCGCAACATCGCCACCGGCTTCGGCTTCCTCAATCGCGAGGCCGGCTTCGCCATCGGCGAGACACTGGTTTCCTACACACCCGCCGACACTTATGGCCGCGCCATCTGGGTCGGTCTGCTCAACACCCTGCGCGTGGCGGTCATCGGCATCGTGCTGGCCACCATCCTCGGCACGCTGATCGGCATCGGCCGGCTGTCGAAGAACTGGCTGATCGCCAAGATCACTTCGATCTACGTCGAGGTCATGCGCAACGTGCCGCTGCTGCTGCAGCTGTTCTTCTGGTACGCGCTGATCACGGAAAACATGCCGGGTCCGCGCCAGGCGCACAACCCGCTGCCGGGCGTGTTCATCTCCAACCGCGGCCTGAAGGTGCCGGGGCTGGAGGGCAACTCGCTGGACTGGATGCTGGTCGGGCTGGCCGTGGCCATCGTCGCCATCCTGTTCCTGGGCCACTGGGGCAGGAAGCGCCAGGAAGCCACCGGACGCGTGTTCCCGCTGGGCCGCGCCGCCATCGGCCTGATCGTGCTCGGCCCGCTGGCCGGCTGGCTGGCCAGCAGCGCGGCGAATTCCGGCGACAGCGTCAGGCCGCCCGAGAAGTTGAAGCCCTTCAGTTCCGGCATGTCC
>NZ_JCBANH010000015.1:0-88339 GCF_059760925.1 Achromobacter sp. 1011791174 | reverse complement strand
CGGCGGCCCTGGTGCCGCTGGCCTGGTGGCTGGTGCCGGATCGGCCCGCGCAGGTCGGACTGGTGCCTTACGGCAGCGATCCCGCCTCGCCGCCGGCGCCGACCGCGCCGCGCACCGGCATGATCGCCGCCACCTTCGGTGCGCTGGGCCGGGCCGCACGCACGCGCACGTTCTGGTTCCTGTTCGCCACGTTCTTCATCTGCGGCTTCACCACCAACGGCCTGGTCGGCACGCACCTGATCGCGCTCTGCGGCGATCATGGCATGCCCGAAGTGCAGGCCGCCGGCCTGCTGGCGCTGATGGGCGTCTTCGATCTGGTCGGCACCACCGCTTCGGGCTGGCTTACCGACCGCTACGATCCGCGCAAGCTGCTGTTCGTGTATTACGGGCTGCGCGGGCTGTCGCTGATCTACCTGCCCTATTCCGACTTCTCGTTCTACAGCCTGTCGATCTTCGCCATCTTCTTCGGCCTGGACTGGATCGCCACCGTGCCGCCCACGCTGCGCCTGACAACCGAAGCCTTCGGCGAGCGCGACGCTTCGATCGTGTTCGGCTGGATCGTCGCCGGCCACCAGCTGGGCGCGGCCAGCGCGGCCTGGATGGCCGGCTTCGTGCGGCAGTCGCAAGGCAGCTACCTGACGGCCTTCGTGCTGGCCGGCATGACCGGCATCGTCGCGGCGTTCATCGCGCTGATGATAGGCAGGAGGCGCATCGCGACGGCGCCCGCCTGAGCATCGCGCTGGCACGCCAGGGCCGCGCCCGGGGGCACGGCCCTGGCTACCCGTTCAGAACCAGCCATGCTGGCGATACCAGCCCACGGTATCGGCCAGCGTCTGCGCCAGCGGACGAAAATGCAGGCCCAGTTCGTGCTCGCTCTTGGCCGGATTGAAACGGGTGCGCCCCGCCTCGCGCACCATCAGGCGCACCGTCGCCAGCCCCAGCAGCACCGGCTTGCCCGTGATGCGCGCATAGACTTCCTGAATGGCCGCCAGCGCGTACAGCAAGGACAGCGGCAGCTTGCGCGTCGGCACGGGAATTCCGGCCACCTGCCCCAGCAGCGGGATCAGTTCTCCCATTTCCATGTGGCGCCCGGCCGCCAGATAGCGTTCGCCCCGGCGACCACGTTCGGCCGCGGCAATCTGGGCCAGCGCCACGTCGCGGGCATCGACCACCGAGAAACTGCCGGGCACCAGCCCCGGCAGCTTGCCGCGCGCCACGTCATTGACCAGTTGCCCCGCCGAGGTCGGCCCGATATCGCCTGGCCCCCACATCCAGCCGGGCAGAACGAAACACGCGTGCATATCGGGATGCAGGCGCAGGAACGCGCGCACCGCGTCGTCGGCCAGTATCTTGCTGCGGTAGTAGTCGTCAGCATCGGCGGGCAGGCGGTCGCAGGTTTCATCGATCAGCGTGCCGGGCGGTCCGTCGAGCACGGCAATCGAGGATGTATGCACGAATCGACGCACGCCCGCGGCGTGCGCCGCGGCGATCAGCGCCGCCGTGCCGTCCACATTGATGCGCCGCAGTTCGTCCCAGTGGCGGCCGCCCTTGTAGCTGTCACGGAAATGGGCGGCGGCATGAAACACCACATCGCAGCCGGCCAGCGCGGCAGCGAAGGCGCCGACCTCGCCCATGTCGCCCTTCACCACCTGCACCTGCGGCAGATCCGCGAACTGCTGGCGCGCCTTGTCCACGGATCTGGCCAGCGCCCGCACCGCGATGCCGCGCGCCGCCAGTTCGCGCACCAGGTTGTTGCCCAGCAGGCCCGTGGCGCCGGTGACGAAGGCCTGCCGGATGGGCCGGGCCCGGGGCTCCTGTGCCTGGACACCCTGGTTGCGCACGGCGCCAGCCTGTGACGGCGCCTGATGGTCTTGGTGGTGCATGTAGCGATCTCTCCGGGGTGATTGGGCGCGCGCCCAGGTCCAGGATGCGCCCTTTTCAGATATCAAATGATATTTAAATAGCAGATGGTATCCTCATCCGGCAAAATCAGTCAATCCAGATATCTATCGATATTTAAAATGCCACACCCCCGCCTGACACGAGAAGAAAGCCAGGAACAGACGCGCCAGCGCCTGATCGCCGCGGCCTGCAAGCAAGTCGCCGAGCGCGGCTTCGCATCCACCACCGTGCGCGATATCGCCAGGGAGGCCGGCTATACCCAAGGCGCCTTCTACTCCAATTTCCAGAGCAAGGAAGACCTGTTGCTGGACCTGCTGCGCCAGCACAAGGCGCAGGAAGCCGAACGCATCACGGGCTCGGTGGCCACGGCGGGCCAGGACTTCGGCAAGGCCTTCGAGGCGCTGGAGCACTGGGCGCGCGATTTCGGCATGGATGCCTCCCAGGCCCTGCTCGCGACCGAGCTGCAACTGCTGGCCGCGCGCAATCCGGAATTCGGCGGGGCCTACGCCGCGCTGATGGCGGACCAGCGACGGATCTACGCGCAATTGCTGGAACGATTGTTCGCGCTCGCAGGACGGACGCCGCCCGTTCCCGCCGAGGAATTGGCCGGCAGCCTCATGGCCCTGGCGCGCAGCCAGGCCATCGATCATGCGCTGTATGGCGCGGCGTCCGCCGGCGACATCCTGATCGCCGTGCTGCGCGGTCTGTTCCAGCCCCCGCCGGCATGAGTCCGGGCATCTGCCCTCTCCCCGCCTGGCGATGAAAAAAAAGCCGGCGCGATCCTCTCGCGCCGGCTTTTTCACGCACCGAACCTCGGGCTCAGGCGTGTTCTTCGACTTCACCCAGGTAGGCCGCCCGCACCTTGGGATCGTGCAGCATGTCGCCCGACTTGCCGGACAGGATGATCTCGCCCGATTCCATCACGTAGCCGCGATGACTGTTCTCCAGCGCCAGGCGCGCGTTCTGCTCGATCAGCAGGATGGTGACGCCTTCGCTGGCGATGGTGCGCACCACCTCGAAGACCTTTTCCACCATCAGCGGCGCCAGTCCCATCGAGGGTTCGTCCAGCAACAGCAGCTTGGGACGCGCGATCATCGCGCGGCCCATGGCCACCATCTGCTGCTCGCCGCCGGACAAGGTGCCGGCCGCCTGCTTGCGGCGCTCGGCCAGGCGCGGGAACAGCGTGAAGACGCGGTCCGTGTCCTGGCGGATCTGGGCCGCGTCGCGGCGCACGTAGCCGCCCATGGCGAGGTTTTCCTCGATGGTCAGCTGGCCGAAGATGCCCCGGCCTTCCGGCACCATCACCAGTCCCTGGCGCACCAGCTCGTGCGACTTCTGGCCGCCGATGGACTTGCCGCCATAGACGACTTCGCCGCCGGCCAGCGGCACCAGTCCGCAGATGGCGCGCAACGTGGTGCTCTTGCCGGCGCCGTTGGCGCCGATCAGGCAGACCAGCTCGCCTTCGTCGACCCGCAGGTCGATGCCGCGCACCGCGCGGATGCCGCCATAGGCGACCTGCAGGCCGCGCAATTCGAGTAGGGGTTGGGATACCGTCGTCATGCCTGGCGCTCCTGATGAATCAGCGGATCCTGGGCCGCGCCCGCGCCCAGATACGCTTCGATGACCTTGGGATCGCGCTGCACCTGGGCGGGCTTGCCCATGGCCAGCACCTTGCCGTATTCCAGCACCAGCACGCGGTCGCACAGGCCCATGACCAGCTTCATGTCGTGCTCGATCAGCAGCACCGTGATGCCGTCGTCGCGGATCTTCTCGATCAGCTTGCGCAGCACCACCGTTTCCGAGGCGTTCATGCCGGCGGCCGGTTCGTCCAGCGCCAGCAGCTTCGGCTCGGTGGCCAGCGCGCGCGCGATCTCCAGACGGCGCTGGTCGCCGTAGGGCAGCGAACGCGCCACGTCGTTGGCGCGATGGCCGATGCCCACGTATTCCAGCAGTTCCTGGGCGCGCGCCTCGATGGCGGCTTCCTCGGCGCGCGCGCCGCGGGTGCGCAGCACGGCGCCGAACACGCCGGCGCGGGTGCGCATGTGGCGGCCGATCATCACGTTCTCGATCGCGCTCAGGTTGGCGAACAGGCGGATGTTCTGGAACGTGCGCGCCAGGCCGGCATAGGCCACTTCATGCGGCTTCTTGCCCGACATGGACTGGCCGTTGAAGGTGCATGAGCCGTCTTCCGGGATGTACAGGCCGGTCAGCACGTTGAACAGCGTGGTCTTGCCCGCGCCGTTGGGGCCGATCAGGCCGTAGATCTCGCCCTGCTCGATGTCGAAGCTCACGTCCGACAAGGCTTGCAGGCCGCCGAAGCGTTTGCCCAGTCCCTGGGCTTGCAGCAGTTTGCTCATGCGGCGCCTCCTTGGGCCTTGCTGGACAATTCGCGCTTGCGCACGGCGGAAGGCCACAGGCCGGCCGGGCGGAACAGCATCACGCAGACCATGGCCAGGCCGAACAGCAGCATGCGGATGCCTTCCGGATCCAGCACCACGGCGCCGAACAGCATGTGCTGCGCCGGTTCGACCACGGCGCGCAGGAACTCGGGCAGGCCCGCCAGGATGATGGCGCCCAGGATCACGCCCGGGATATGGCCCATGCCGCCCAGCACCACCATGCACAGGATGGAGATGGATTCCATCAGCGAGAAGCTCTCGGGGCTGACAAAGCCCTGCATCGAGGCGAACAGCGCGCCGGCCACGCCGCCGAAGGACGCGCCCATGGCGAAGGCCAGCAGCTTGATGTTGCGGGTGTTGATGCCCATGGCCTTGGCCGCGATCTCGTCCTCGCGGATGGCTTCCCAGGCGCGGCCGATGCGCGAGTTCTGCAGGCGCAGGCACACCACCACGATGATCAGCGTCAGCGCCAGCAGCAGGTAGTAGTACTTCTCCGGGCCGGTGAAGCGTATGCCCATCAGCGTTTCGGTACGGCCAAACGCGAACTCGCCCACCTTGAAGGTGTCGATGCGGTTGATGCCCTGCGGACCGTTGGTGATGTTGATCGGCGAGTTCAGGTTGTTCAGGAAGATGCGGATGATCTCGCCGAAGCCCAAGGTCACGATGGCCAGGTAGTCGCCGCGCAGCTTGAGCGTGGGCGCCCCCAGCAGCACGCCGAACAGGCAGGCCACCGCCAGCGCGATCGGCAGGATCGCCCAGAACGGCAGGTGCAGGCCGAAGTGTGGCGAGGCCAGCATGGCCCAGGCATAGGCGCCCACCGCGTAGAACGCGATGTAGCCCAGGTCCAGCAGGCCGGCGAAACCCACCACGATATTCAGGCCCAGCGACAGCATCACGTACAGCAGCGCGAAGTTCAGGATGCGCACCCAGCTCTGGCCGGCCATGCCGATCACGAAGGGCAGCACCGCCAGCACGATGCCGATCAGCGCGATGCCGATCAGGTTGCGGGTGGAAAGCCCGCTCTTTTTCATGGTCGCGTTCATGCGCGGTCCCCCACGCGCTCGCCCAGGAGGCCGGAGGGGCGGAAGATCAGCACCAGCACCAGCACGAAGAAAGCGAACACGTCTTGATAATGGCTGCCCAGGAAGCCGCCGGTCAGGTCGCCGATATAGCCGGCGCCCAGCGATTCGATGATGCCCAGCAACAGGCCGCCGGCCATCGCGCCGACCAGGTTGCCGATGCCGCCCAGCACGGCCGCGGTGAAGGCCTTCAGGCCCAGCATGAAGCCCATGGTGTACTGCGACACGCCGTAATACGTGGCGACCATCATGCCAGCCACGGCGGCCAGCGCCGAACCGATCAGGAAGGCGGCCGAGATGACGGTGTTGATGTTCACGCCCATCAGGCCGGCCACTTCGCGGTTCTGCGCGGTGGCGCGCATGGCCGTGCCCAGGCGGGTCTTGTGCACCACGGCCAGCAGCCCGCCCATGATGAGCGCGGCGATGACCACGATGGCGATCTGCAGCGTGCTGATGCGCGCGCCGAAGATCTCGAACACCCGCGGCGCGAGCACTTGCGGGAAGTTCAGGTAATTGCGGCCCCAGCCCATCATCGCCACGTTCTGCAGGATGATGGACACGCCGATGGCGGTGATCAGCGCCGCCAGGCGCGGCGCGCGGCGCAGCGGCCGGTAGGCCACGCGTTCGGCGGTCCAGCCGATCGCCATGCACAGCGGCACCGACACCAGCAGGCCCAGGCCCAGCACCACGAAGGCCGAGGCCGAGGGATCGCCGCCGACCAGCGAGATCGCGATCGTCGTCGCCGCCATGGCGCCGATCATGACCACGTCGCCGTGCGCGAAGTTGATCAGCCCGATGATGCCGTACACCATGGTGTAGCCCAGGGCGACCAAAGCGTACACGCTGCCCAGCGTGACGCCGTTAATCAGTTGTTGAATGAAGATATCCATAGGGGCCGCAGAATAAGCCTGGAAAAAATCGCGCGAGCCGCGCGGGAGGAGCATTGGAAGCCCCGTGCCGGGCTGCGCGCGGCAGCGCCTGGCGGCGCTGCCGGTGCAAAGCGGGCGGAGGGCGCGGGGAGCGCCTTCCGCCTCGATCATCCGGCCTTAGTTGGCCTGGCTGACCATCGTTTCAACCATCTCCCACTTGCCGTTCTTGACTTCGTAGATGGTGACAGAGATTTCCTTCAGATCGCCGTTCTTGTCGTAGGCGATGTTCTCGCTGGTGGCGCCCTTGCGGCTCAGCTTGGCCAGCGCCGGCAGGTACTTCTCGGGCTTGGCCGAACCGGCCTGTTCGATGGCGGTGATCATGTTCCACGCGCCGTCATAGGCGTAGGGCGCGTAGACGCCGGGCGCCTTCTTGAAGCGGGCCTGATAGCGCTGCTCGAAGTCCTTGCCCGCGGCCATCTTGTCCAGCGGCACGCCGGCCAGCGAGGCGTAGGTGCCGTCGGCGGCGTCGCCGGCCAGCTTGATGAAGGTGTCGCTGCGGGTCATTTCACCCGAGACCAGCGGCGCCTTCAGGCCGAGCGTGGCCAGCTGGCGCTTCATCGGGCCGGACTGCGCGTCCAGGCCGCCGTAGAAGATGGCGTCGGGCGCCGAGCCCTTGATGTTGGTCAGGATGGCCGTGAAGTCGTTGGCCTTGTCGGTGGTGTACTCGCGGCGCACGATCTGGCCGCCGGCGGCCTTGACGGCCTTCTCGACCTCGTCGGCCAGGCCCTGGCCGTAGGCGGTGCGGTCGTCGATGATGGCGACCTTCTTGGCCTTCAGGCTCTGCACCATGAACTTGCCGACCGCGGCGCCCTGCTGGGTGTCGCTGGTCATCATGCGGAAGGTGGTTTCGTAGCCCTGCTTGGTGTACTCGGGCGAGGTCGCCATGGCGATCTGCGGCAGGCCGGCTTCGTGGTAGACGCGCGAAGCGGGAATGGTGGTGCCCGAGTTGAAGTGGCCCAGGATGCCGACGACGCTTTCGTCGACCAGTTGCTGCGCGACCTGCACGCCCACGCGCGGGTCGGCCTGGTCATCGCGCGACACCAACACGAACTTGGCGGGCTTGCCGTCGATCTGGATGCCCTTCTGGTTGGCTTCTTCCAGCGCCAGGTTCAGGCCGTTCTGCATGTCCTCGCCGTAATGCGACTGCGGACCGGTCAGCGGCGCGGCAAAGCCGAGCTTGATGTCGGCGGCCTGCGCGGCGGCGGCCATGCCGACGGCGGCGATGCTGGCCGAGAGAAGCTTCAAAGTGGTGCGGAACTTCATATGGGTCCTCCGGTATGTCGGATTTATGGCCTGTTATAACCTGGGCCGATAGCCCGGCTTTCGTTTTTTCACTTCCACGCCGGCCGGGTTCTCCGGAATCGGCGCCTGCAGCTTTCTACAGAAAGGGGATGCCGGTTTGCGGCATCCCCACTTGAGGTGCGACCGGATTTTGCTTCGAGTGCAACCTCATTCGATATTGGAGATAACCCTTGGTCCCCCAAAGGTTACCCACCAGTCACCTCAACCGATCGTCATCAGGCTGGCGTTGCCGCCGGCAGCGGCCGTGTTGACGCTGACGGAACGCTCGGCGAGCAGGCGCTCCGGCGCATAGGCCGCGCCCGCGGCCAGCGCGTCCGAAGTCAGTCCGTGCACGGCCAGGATCGGACCGGCGCGCTGGGCGATGCGCTGGTTCAGCGCGCGCAGCGCGTCGCCATCCCCCTCGAACAGCACCGCCTGGAAATCAGCGTGGTCGACGTCGGCATCGGCCAGGATGCCCGCCTGCCCCTGCTGCTCGGCATCCAGCCCGGACAGCAGCGCCTGCGCGGCCGGCGTATCGGCGAACCAGGCATGGTTGCCGGTCTGCCGGGCCACCGCCCATTGCGCGCGCGCTCCGGCCTCGCTGGCTGCCACGCAATACACGGCGCCGCGCGGCTCGACCAGATAGGTGTTGGTCTCGCCCGTGGGACCGGGCAGCGCGATGCGCTGCGGCAGCGGCGCGGCCGGATCCAGCGCCGGCGGCAGGCCCGCCGGGCGCGTGCCCAGCAGACGGTACATGTACAGCGGGCCGCCGGCCTTGGGGCCGGTGCCGGACAGGCATTCGCCGCCGAAGGGCTGCACGCCCACCACCGCGCCGACGATGTTGCGGTTGACGTAGACGTTGCCGGCATGCACCTGGCCCGTCACGTGCGCGATGGTTTCATCGATGCGGGTATGCACGCCGAAGGTCAGGCCGTAGCCGGTGCCGTTCACGGCCTCCAGCAGCGCATCCAGTTCCTCGCGCTTGTAGCGCACCACATGCAGCACCGGACCGAAGATCTCGCGCTTCAGTTCGCTGATATGGCCGATCTCGATAATGGTCGGCGGCACGAAAGTGCCGTGGCGGCATTCGCCATTGAGTTCGAGCTGGTCCACGCGACGGCCGGCGGTGCGCATGGCGTCGATGTGGCGCACGATGCCATTGCGGGCCTCGGCGTCGATCACCGGCCCCACGTCGACCGACAGGCGATCGGGATTGCCCACGCTGAGTTCGCGCATGGCGCCGCGCAGCATCGTCAGCACATGGTCGGCGCTGTCTTCCTGGATGCACAGCACGCGCAGCGCCGAGCAGCGCTGGCCGGCCGAATCGAAGGCCGAGCTGAGCACGTCGAACACGACCTGCTCGGCCAGCGCCGACGAATCCACCACCATCGCGTTCTGGCCGCCGGTCTCGGCGATCAGCGGAATGGTGTGGCCGTCGTCGTCCAGGCGATCGGCCAGCGCGCGGGCGATGATGCGCGCCACGTCGGTCGAGCCGGTGAACATGACGCCGCGCACGCCAGGGCTGGCCACCAGCTGCGCGCCGACGGTCTCGCCACGGCCGGGCAGCAGTTGCACGGCGCCAGCCGGCACGCCGGCGGCCCGCAGGATCTCGATGGCCTGGGCCGCGATCAGCGGCGTCTGCTCGGCGGGCTTGGCCAGCACGGTATTGCCGGCCGCCAGCGCGGCGGCGACCTGGCCGGTGAAGATGGCCAGCGGGAAGTTCCAGGGGCTGATGCACAGCACGGTGCCCAGCGGGCGGTGCGTGTCGTTGCCGAACTCGCGCGACGCCTGATCGGCGTAGTAGCGCAGGAAGTCGACGGCCTCGCGCACCTCGGCGATGGCGTTGGGCAACGACTTGCCGGCTTCGCGCACGATCAGGCCCAGCAACGTCTGCATCTGCTCTTCCAGCAGTTGCGCGGCGCGGCGCAGGCATTGCGCGCGCTCGGCCACCGGCGTCGATTGCCAGATGGGCGCGGCATTGGCCGCGATGCGCAGCGCGGCCTCGGCTTCCTCGGCATTGGCCTCGACGACGTGGCCGACCAGGTCGCGCAGATTGGCCGGGTTGCGCACTTCGACGGCGCGCGCCGCATCCCAGGCCTGGGCGCCCTCGCCCAGCATGGGGCCGGCGCGCCAGGTCATGCCGGCGCTGGCCAGCAGCGCGGCCGACAGCGATCCCAGGCGATGCTCGTTGCTCAGGTCCAGGCCGGCGGAGTTGGCGCGCGCGCCTTCCTGCGGGTTGCCGAAGAGTTCGCGCGGCAGCGGGATCTTCTCGTGCGGCGCGCCCAGCGGCACGACGCGCGAGGCGGCGTCCACCGGATCGGACACCAGCTGCTCGACCGGAATGCTCTCGTCGCCGATCAGGTTCACGAACGAGGTGTTGGCGCCATTCTCCAGCAGGCGGCGCACCAGATAGGCCAGCAGCGTCTCGTGCGTGCCCACCGGCGCATAGATGCGACACGGGCGGTTCAGCTTGCCCTGCGCCAACGGGCCGACCACTTCGTCGTACAGCGGCTCGCCCATGCCGTGCAGGCACTGGAACTCGTACTGACCGGGGTAGTAGTTCTGGCCGGCCAGCTGATAGATGGCCGACAGCGTGTAGGCGTTGTGCGTGGCGAACTGCGGATACACGGCCTCGGGCGCGCCCAGCAGCTTGCGGGCGCAAGCCAGGTAGGCCACGTCGGTGTAGATCTTGCGGGTATAGACCGGGTAGCCTTCCAGGCCATCGACCTGGGCGCGCTTGATCTCGCTGTCCCAGTAGGCGCCCTTGACCAGCCGCACCATCACGCGGTGGCGGCTGCGGCGCGCCAGGTCGATCACGTAATCGATCACGAAGGGCGCGCGCTTCTGGTAGGCCTGGATCACGAAGCCGATGCCGTTCCAGCCGTCCAGCTCGGGCGCGAAGCACAGCGCCTCCAGCAGGTCCAGCGAGATCTCCAGGCGGTCGGCTTCCTCGGCGTCGATGTTCAGGCCGATGTCGTAGCTGCGCGCCAGCGCGGTCAGCGCCTTCACGCGCGGCAGCAGCTCGGCCATGACGCGTTCGCGCTGGGCGCGCGAATAGCGCGGATGCAGCGCCGACAGCTTGATGGAAATGCCCGGGCCTTCATAGATACCCCGGCCGGCGGCGGCCTTGCCGATGGCATGGATGGCCTGCTCGTAGGAAGCGTAATAGCGGTCGGCGTCCTCGGCCGTGGTGGCCGCCTCGCCCAGCATGTCGTAGGAATAGCGGAAGCCGCGCGCTTCCATCTTGCGATTGTTGGCCAGCGCCTCGGAAATCGTCTGGCCCGACACGAACTGCTCGCCCATCATGCGCATGGCCATGTTCACGCCCTTGCGCACCAGCGGCTCGCCGCCCTTGCCGATCAGGCGCGTCAGCGCTTTTGACAGCGACTGCTCGCTGTTCACGGCCACGAGCTTGCCGGTGATCATCAGGCCCCAGGTGGCGGCGTTGACGAACAGGGACTGCGAGCCGCCCATGTGCGACTTCCAGTCGCCGCGCGACACCTTGTCGCGGATCAGCGCGTCGCGCGTGGCGCGGTCGGGAATACGCAGCAGCGCTTCGGCCAGGCACATCAGCGCCACGCCTTCCTGGCTGGACAGCGAGAATTCCTGGATCAGGCCCTCGACGCCCCCGCCCGTGCGCTTGCCGCGCAGCTTCTTCACCAGGTCGGTGGCCATGGCGCGGATCTTGTCCAGGTTCGGCATGCGGGCCTGGCCCAGCAGCAGCGGCACGCATTCCGGCTCGGGCCGGCGATAGGCGGCGGTGATGGCGGCGCGCAGCACCGATTGCGGCTGCACATCCTGGCCGAACTCGTAGAACGGCGGCGTGACGATGGCCTGGCCTTCGCCAGCCTCGTCCTCGGCGCCCTCTTCGCCGCCCAGGTGCGACATCTCGGCGGGCAGGTGGCCGCGCTCGATCCTGTCCAGATAGGCGAGGATCGCCTGCTTGTGCAGCCAATGCGGCGTGCAGTTGAGCTTTTGCGCGGCCGCCTTGAGGCGGTCGCGCAGTGCGTCATCGACTTTGACGCCGAGGGTCGTGCTGGCCATAAGAGATTGCTTCCTGTCGCATGGCAAGGGTCACCAGGCCCCTGCTGGAGCCCGGAAAATGGTTGGACCGTATGCTAATCAGGTTGCAACCCGCCAGATATTAAGGTTAACCCTAGGTTAACTATCTGAGATTGCGACAGTTTCCGGGCCGCGATCCGGCCCCGGATTCACTCTTTCAGCGGCGCGCAGCCCACGCTGCGCACGCCTTCGCCGTCCGGCGCCTGGCGACCGCGGATGGCCGACGCCATCACTCCCGCCAGCTTGGACAAGGCGCGCTGCTGCGCGGCGACCAGCGCCGAGGCGCCCTGCCCCGATGCCGGCTCGTCGACCACCGTGCGGCAGATCAGCCCGCTGCCCTTCAGGTTGACGGGACGGACGCGCCAGGTGGCGTCCAATTGGGCCGCGCCGGGCGACAGATCGAACCGCTGCACATCGGTCTGCACCCGCCACACCGCCGCGCTGGAGGCGGGTTTCACCACGCGCACGTCCAGCGCGCCCAGCTCGCGCTGCAGCGCGTCCGACAGCGCGCCCCGGACCTCGTCGGCCAGCGGCGCGGTCCAGCGCTCGGAATACAGCGCCGAGACGCTGCCGTCGCCATTGCGCACCATGAGCTGGGGCTGGTCGGCCGGCGTGGGCACGCTGACCGGCAACACGTCGATCATGTACGCCGCCTGCGCGCCAGCCGGCGCAGATGCAGTGCCAGCCGGCGCGGACAGCGTGTAGTAATGCACGGGCGCCGAGGCGCAACCCGCCAAAGCGGCGGCCAGCGCCAGGGCGGACGTGGCGATGCGCGGGAAGAACGGCATGGGCGTCATGTTCATGATCTTCAGTTCTTGACCGGACCAGAGCCCGGAATGGGATCGGCGCCGCGACCTCGCAGCAGCGCTTCTGGATTGGCCTGCAGGAAGTCCGCCAGCGAGCGCAGCGAACGCGCCGCGCGGTTCAGTTCCTGCAGCGCGCGCTCGGTGCTGACCGGCAGCGAGCCGTCGGAGGCCAGCAGCTCGTTGATGCGGGCCATGGAGTCCCTGGCCTGCTTCAGCATGCCCTGCGCCTCGGGCGCGACCTGCTTGTCCAGGCGGTTCATCAGCCTGGAGGTGCTGGCCAGCGTGGTGCGCAGGTCCTCGCCGATTTTGTCGAACGGAATCTTCTCGATCTTGTTGACGATGTTGCTGAGCTGTTGCTGCAGCTGGTCCAGGTTACCCGGCACGGTCGGAATGATCGCCGGCACGGACGGGTTGAACGTCACCGGCTTGGCATTGGGGAACACATCCAGGTTCACATACAGCTGGCCCGTCAACAGGTTCGCCGGACGCAGCTGCGCGCGCAGCCCGTGCTTGATCATGCCGCCCAGCAGCCGGTTGCCGGCCACGTCGCCTTCCTTATCGGCCAGCTCCCGGACCTCGTCATAGACGCTGCCCAGGCGTTCCGGATAGAGCGTGGCGTCGACCACCGAGTAGAAGCGCTTGGTCTCAGGATCGAAATCCAGGTTGATGCTGGTGACATTGCCCAGCGTGATGCCGCTGAAATCGACCAGCGCGCCCACGGCCAGGCCGCGGATCGACTGGTCAAAGCGCATGCGTATATCGAAGGCCTCGCCATCCGGATTGGCCTTGGCCTGCGCCTCGGTCGAATAGAGTTCGAATTCGGCGTCAGCCGGCGCCGGCTTGTTGGCGCCGCGCGCCGTGTAGACCGGCTCGAACGCCACGCCGCCCACCAGCAGCGACACCACCGACTGCGTGCGCACCTTCAGCCCGTCCGCGTTGACGCTGAAATCCACGCCGCTGGAATTCCAGAAGCGCGTGCCGCTGGTCACGAACGCATCGTTCGGCGCGTCGACGAAGACCTCGATATTCACCGAATCACCGCTCTTGTCGAGCTCGTACCCGATGACCCGGCCGACGTTGATACGGCGATAGTAGACCGGCGAACCGACATCCAGCGATCCCAGGTTATCCGCCTTGAGCTTGAAACGCTTGCCGGTCCGGTCGTGCGTGACGGCGGGCGGGATCTCCAGCCCTTCGAACGTCAGCTTGGTGGCCTTGCTGGCCTTGCCCTTGCCTTCGATGGCGTCCACGCCGATATAGGCGCCGGACAACAAGGTGCCCAGCCCGGATACGCCGCTCACGTCCAGGCGCGGCTTGACCACCCAGAAATTGGTGCCGTCGCGCGCCAGGTCGGAGACTTCCTTGGCCAGCTCGGCCGTCACGACCACCTTGCTGCGATCTTCATTGAAGCCGATGGACTTCACCGTGCCGACGTTCACGTCCTTGTAGCGCAAGCGGGTCTTGCCGACTTCCAGCCCGTCGGCCGAATTGAAGGTGATGGAAATGTCGGTGCCGGCCTGCAACCAGGTCCGCACGACCAGCGACAGGCCCATCAGGGCCGCGACCACGGGCACCAGCCAGATCCATGAAATCCGGTTCTGGCGCTTGCGCGTGATCGTGGGCGCGGCGATCTGCGGGTCGCCCTTGCCGGGAGCTTGCTCGGACATCGATTTTTCCTATTGTGTTGCGCGCGGCGCCGGGACTATGCCTGGCGCTCGGCTGCCGCCGCCGGCGGCTTGTGGCCACCCACGACCTGCGGTACATCATCCAGCTCCGCATGACCTTCCAGGTCCCAGCTGCGGCGCAGATCGAAGCTCATGGCCGACAGCATGGTCAGGATGACCACGACGCCGAAGGCCGCCGCTCCGCCGCCCGCGCTGATTTCCATCAATCCCTGGAAATCGGCCAACGCGGCCAGCAATATAACGACAAAAACGTCCAGCATCGACCACTGCCCGATGAATTCAACCATCTGGTACAGGCGCGTGCGCGGCCGCAAGTTGGTGGAACTGCCCCACTGCTCGGTGAGCAACAGCAGCACCAGCGCCAGCAGCTTGGTCAGCGGCACCGCCACGCTGGCGATGAAGACGATAAGCGCGATATCCCAGGAGCCCATGGCCCAGAGTTCAACCACCCCGCCCAGGATCGTGTGCGCGCCGCCCCCCAGCACCGAGCGCACCTGCATCACCGGCAGCACGTTGGCGGGAATGTAGAACACCACGGCGGCCAGCAGCAGCGCCCAGCTGCGCGCCCGATGATCCGGCTTGCGGTAGTGGACCAACGCATGGCAGCGCACACAGTGATGGTCGGCCTCGGGATCGCCATCGCGCGGCAGCGCCTGGACCTGTCCACAGACATGACAACCGGTCAGCACGCTGTCGGGCCCGGTCCGCGGCACATGCACCGGCACCACGCCAGCCGTCTCGGCGTAACGCCAGATCACATGGGGCGACAGGCGGCCCAAAATGGTTAGCAGGACGGTCAGGAGGCCGAAACCGGCCAGGCCGATGCCAGGCGAAACGTCGGCCATGCCAGCCAGTTTCACCACCGCCACCAGCACGCCCAACAGGAACACCGGCACCATGCACCAGGGCCGCAGCAGCCCCAGCAGGCGCATGGCTTGATGGAACCCGCGCGGTTCGCGTCCTTGCGACAAGGGGCCCAGCACCCACAGCAGCACGGACAGCTGCAACAAGGGGAGCACGAAACCGGACAATCCGGTCATCACGGCGACGATCTCGTGGCCCTGCCGCCAGGTGATGGCGACAGCGTCGAGCAAGGAGGCCTGCTGCACCATGCCCTGGACGGACATGGATGCGACGGGATAGGCGTTGGCGATGCCGAAGATGATCAGCGCGGTGATGGCCAGCGCCAACCAATTGGACAGGGTCAGCCCGCTGTAGCGCCACAAGGTGGAGCCGCAGCGGGTGCAACTGGCGGTTTCGCCGTGTTCGAGCTCATGCCTGCGATAGATACTGGCACAGTGTTCGCACTCGATCAGCGGCTGGCTGCTGTCCGCGGCCATCAGTCAACCAGTTCGACTTCCTGCTTGTCGGGCGCGTCCGAGGACGGCGGCTTGCCGCTGTCCTCGAAATCCAGCGTGACCTTGCCCGACTCGTCCAGATCCACCGTGACCGAACCGCCGTCGACCAGCTTGCCGAACAGCAGCTCGTCGGCCAGCGCGCGCCGGATGGTGTCCTGGATGAGGCGCTGCATGGGCCGCGCGCCCATGAGCGGATCGAAGCCTTCCTTCGCCAGGTGCTCGCGCAGGCGCGTGGTGAACACGGCCTCGACGCGACGCTCATGCAGCTGGTCTTCCAGCTGCATGAGGAACTTGTCGACCACGCGCAGGATGATTTCGCGGTCCAGCGCGGCGAAGGGGATGATCGCGTCCAGGCGGTTGCGGAACTCGGGCGTGAACATGCGGCGGATTTCCGCCATTTCGTCGCCCACCACCCGCGAATTGGCGAAACCGATGGAAGGACGGTTCAGGGTCTCGGCGCCCGCGTTGGTCGTCATGATGAGGATGACGTTGCGGAAGTCCGCCTTGCGGCCGTTGTTGTCGGTCAACGTGCCATGGTCCATCACCTGCAGCAGGATGTTGAAGACATCCGGGTGCGCCTTCTCGATTTCATCGAGCAGCAGCACGCAATGCGGCTGCTTGGTGATGGCCTCGGTCAGCAGGCCGCCCTGGTCGAAGCCCACGTATCCCGGCGGCGCGCCGATCAGGCGCGACACGGCATGGCGCTCCATGTATTCCGACATGTCGAAGCGCAGCAGCTCCACGCCCAGCGTGAAGGCCAGCTGACGCGCGACCTCGGTCTTGCCCACGCCGGTGGGGCCGGAGAACAGGAAGGCGCCGATCGGTTTTTCCGGCTTGCCCAGGCCCGAACGCGCCATCTTGATGGCGGCCGACAGCGCCTCGATGGCGTTGTCCTGGCCGAACACCACGGTCTTGAGGTCGCGGTCCAGCGTGGCGAGCTTGCTGCGGTCGTCGTTGGAGACGGACTGCGGCGGAATGCGCGCGATCTTGGAAACGATGTTTTCGATGTCGACCTTGCCGATCACCTTCTTCTGGCGCGAGCGCGGCAGCAGGCGCTGCGCGGCGCCGGCCTCGTCGATCACGTCGATGGCCTTGTCCGGCAGGTGGCGGTCGTTGATGTAGCGCGCCGACAGTTCGGCGGCGGCCGACAGCGCGGCCGACGAATAGCGGACGTTGTGATGCTCTTCGAAGCGGCTCTTCAGGCCGCGCAGGATCTGCACGGTCTGCTCGACGCTGGGCTCGGGCACGTCGATCTTCTGGAATCGACGCGACAGCGCGTGGTCTTTCTCGAAGACGCCGCGGTATTCGGTGTAGGTGGTCGCGCCGATGCACTTGAGCTGGCCCGAGGACAGCGCCGGCTTGAGCAGATTGGACGCGTCCAGCGTGCCGCCCGAGGCCGAGCCGGCGCCGATCAGCGTGTGGATTTCGTCGATGAACAGGATGGCGTCGGGATTGCCCCGGATCTGCTTGAGCACGCCCTTCAGGCGCTGCTCGAAATCGCCGCGGTACTTGGTGCCGGCCAGCAGCGCGCCCATGTCCAGCGCGTAGACCTGCGAGGCCTGCAGGATCTCGGGCACTTCGCCGCGCGTGATGCGCCAGGCCAGGCCCTCGGCGATGGCGGTCTTGCCCACGCCGGCCTCGCCGACCAGCAGCGGGTTGTTCTTGCGGCGGCGGCACAGCACCTGGATGACACGCTCGACCTCGTGCTCGCGTCCGATCAGGGGATCGATGCGGCCGGCCAGCGCGGCGGCGTTCAGGTCATTGGCATACTGATCCAGCGGCGACTGACGCGATTCGCCCTGGTCTTCCCCGTTGCTCTGCTGCTCTTTCTGCACGGCGGCGGACTCCACCTGTGGCTGTTTGGTAATGCCATGCGACAGGAAATTGACCACGTCCAGGCGCGTCACGCCCTGCTGTTGCAGGTAATAGACGGCGTGCGAGTCCTTTTCGCCGAAAATGGCGACGAGCACATTGGCGCCCGTGACGGGTTTCTTGCCGGTGCCGCCCGCCGACACATGCATGATCGCGCGCTGGATCACGCGCTGGAAACCCAGCGTGGGCTGCGTGTCGACTTCCGCGCCGCTGGGAATCACGGGCGTGTTTTCCGAGACGAACTGGCGCAGGTTGCGGCGCAGGTCGTCCAGGTTCGCGGCGCAGGCGCGCAGAACCTCGACGGCCGAAGCATTGTCGAGCAAGGACAACAGCAGATGCTCGACGGTGATGAATTCGTGCCGGGCCGAACGGGCCTCGACGAAAGCCATATGCAGGCTGACTTCAAGCTCTTGAGAAATCACGCTTCCTCCGATGACGCATCGAAGCGGTCAAATACACGATTCATATTCTATGCCGATCATGGCGTAACACCAGAGATTTCAAAAACCACACTATCGTGGCGCCCCTTGGTATCCATGACCGTAAGCGTATACCGGCCGTCCTGCGCCAACACTAATTTAAACGGATGAGCCGCCGCGCCATGATTAACGACCCGGCCATCCAGCATCCACCATACCTCACCTTCGGCGCCCTGCGCGTCCACGTCCAGCGCCACCTGCCGGCTGCCCGGCACGGGCCGCAGCACCGCCCCGGCCGACACGCCGCCCAGGCGCAGCGGCCCCTGGGTGACGTCGGCGTAGCCGGCGAAGGACGGCGGCACCGTGTCGTTCAGGGCCCAGGCCGCGCGCTGCTCGGGGCAGGCGTCGGTCGGGCCGCTGCCCAACCGGTAGCCCAGCGGCCAGCACGTCACGACGGCTTGCACCGTGGCGGGCCGGATCCGGGGTTGCGGCGCGCCTTCCGGCAAGGCCGCGACGATGTCCTGCAGCAACGGCGCCGCCACATTGGCGCCGAAAAAGCCCGGATTGGGGGTGCCGTCCGGACGACCGACCCACACGCCTATCGTCCATCTGTCGGTCACGCCGACCGACCAGGCATCGCGGAAACCGAAACTGGTGCCGGTCTTCCAGGCCAGCCGCCGCCCCTGATTGCCCGATTCATAGAACGGGCGGTCGGGGTGGCCGCCGCTTTCCAGGATGTCCCGGACAATCCAGGCGGCTCCGGCGCTCATCATACGGGACTCCACCCGGGGCTGCTCCGGCCGCAACCGGGGACGCCCCGACAGGCCGCCGCGCGCCAGCGCCCGGTAGGCGCCCACCAGCTCTTCCAATGTGGTGCCGCCTCCGCCCAAAATCAAGCTCAGGTTGGGCTCGGCGCCAGCCGGCAGGCGCAGACGCACCCCGCCCGCCAGCATAACCGAGGCGAAACTGACCGGTCCGACACGGTCCAGCAGGTCCACGGCCGGCACATTCAGGGACCGCTGCAGCGCCTGCGCCACGCTGATCGGCCCCGAGAAGGCGGCCTGGAAATTGCCCGGCGCATAGCCGCCAAAGGACAGCGGCGCGTCGATCAGCAGGCTTTCCGAATGGATCAGCCCTTCGTCCAGCGCCTGCGCATACAGGAAGGGCTTGAGCGTGGAACCCGGCGAACGCACGCCGCGCACCATATCCACGTGCGCGTATCGGGAATCATCGGAAAAATCCGCCGACCCCGCGTAGGCCTTGATTTCCAGGCTGTCGTTGTCCATGACCAACACTGCCATGGACACCTTGGGCGGCAGATTGTCGACCCGGTCCAGCAGCATGCGTTCGACCGAAGCCTGCATGTCCGCGTCCAGCGTGGACGCGACCAGCGGCGGACGCTCGCCGGGACGCCGGCGCGGGCCGCCCGCCTCCAACAACAGGCGCTGGGCGGCCAGCGGCGCCAGCCAGCGCGCCCGCAGCGGCGGCGCGATGACGTTCTCGATTTTGGCGTCGGCGACCGCTTCAGTCGTCCAGCGTCCGCGCTCGACCATGCGGTCCAGTACCTTGTCGCGCGCCACCTGTGCCGCCTGCGGATGGCGGTCGGGACGCAGCCGCGACGGCGCCTGCGGCAAGGCTGTCAGCATGGCTGCCTCGGCCGGGCTCAGGTCGCTGGCGGGCTTGCCCAGCCATAGACGGGATCCCATTTCCACGCCTTCGACGATGCCGCCCATGGGCGCATGCGTCAGATACAGGGACAGGATCTCGTCCTTGCTGTAGTGCATTTCCAGCTGCACGGCGCGCCAGGCCTGGCGCAGCTTGGCCGAGATCGTGCGCGACGGCTTGCCGGCCAGCTGCGGGTCGATCAAGCGGGCCGTCTGCATGGTCAGCGTCGAGCCGCCGGACACGATGCGCCGGTTGGTGGCCCACTGCCAGCCGGCGCGCGCCAGCGCCACCGGGTTGACGCCGGGGTGCCAATAGAACCAGCGATCCTCGTAGGTCAGCAGGGTTTCGAGGTAGCGCGGCGACACCTGGGCCGGCGTGACCGGATAGCGCCAGATGCCGTCGCGGCTGGGATAGTTGCGCAGCGGCGTGCCGTCGGCCGAGACGACCACGGCGGCGCCGCCGGAATCGATCGGCGGCAGCGGGAACAGGCGGTCCAGCGCGAATAACAACGCGGCCAGCGTCAGGAGGACGCTGGCCGCGAGGATGCCGCGCCGCCGCCAGCGGGGGGCGCGCGCGGCGCCCGCCGTGGAGGTGGCCGGGGCGGTCAAGGACGCTTCGCGCCGCGATCGCGGATTTCCACGGTGCTCCATTGTTCGCCCACGCCACGGATTTCCGGCCGGTACATGTCTTCCGCCACTGTCGACGGCACCGCGTAGCGGCCCGGCGTCACGACGCGCACCAGGTAGAACACGTCCACCTTGCCTCGGCCCAGCGCCACCGCCGCCACATACCGGTCATCGCGGAATTCGCGGTGCTTGATGTTGGGATTGGACATCGCGTCGGCCACGCGCACGCCGCCGATGGTCCATTCCTGCATCTCGGGGCTTTGCGACAGGTTCATGTTCTCGACCTCGAAGCCGGCCGGCACACGATCCACCAGCAGCGCATCCGGGATGTTCTGGTTGGAGGATGCCTGCACCCAGACCACCAGCATGTCGCCGGTCTGCAGCGTGCCGCCGTCCCATGCGCGGCCATCCGGACGGTACCAGCCGCGCTTGAGCTGGATCACATCGCTGCGCGGAGACGGCGTCACGGTCGGGCTGCCCTGGATGTCATACTCCACGAACAGGGACTGGCTGCCGCTGTTGGTCAGCTGCGTCGAGGCCAGATCGGCGGGCGCCAGCGACACCGTGGCGTCGGCCTTGCCGCCGGTCAGCGGCTTGCGCACGCCGTTGACAGTCAGCGCGGCTTCCCACGGCGTGTTCTTGTCGCCGCCGATCGCGCGGGCCGCCAGCAGCAGGGCCATCTGTTCCTGGGTGGACAGATAGGAACGGTTGCCCAGGCGGTTCGTCAGCTGCGACAGCAACACTTCGCTGCGGTCATGCTTCAGGCCGTACTGGCTCATCAGCGCATAGGCCAGCGCGTAATCACGCACGCTGCTGCCGTAGTCGCCCATCCACTCGTCGTAGTAGGAGCTGTTGCTGCGACGGACGATGCCGTACTCGCGCGCCATGGCCTGATCCAGCGCGGCCTTCATGCGCCCTTCGTCGCCCATCAGCTTGAACGCCACCGCCAGCTGCACCAGGGGCAGCGGCGAGCGCGCGCGCTCTTGATAGTTGTCGTAGAGCTGGCGCACCGTGGACAGCGGCGCCTTCTTGTCGCGCGCCAGGACCAGCGCGGCCGTGGCCAGGCCGGCGAAGCGGCGATGGTCTTCGCGCAGGGTGTCGACGTAGCTGCTGTCGATGCGGCCCGAGTCGACGCTCTTGCGCAGATTGGCCGACCAGGTGCCGAACGCGTTGGCGCTCTGCTGCACCTGCTCCAGCAGCCACTGGCGCGAACGGTCCAGAGAGACCTCGGGCGTCGTGAAGCCATGGTCGCGGGCATCCTGCAGGAAGCCCACGGCGTAGGCCGTCAGCCACACGTCGCGCGAGGATGAGCTGCCGCCCCACAGGTTGTACGACCCGACGGCATTACGCATGCCGGACAGGCGGCCGATGGCGCCGGCCACCTTGGCTTCGCGCTCGGCCTGCGTGCGCGGCTTGAGCCCGAACTGCTTGGCGGCGTCCTCGTCGATCAGCACCCACGGCAGGGTCGCGCTGATGGTCTGCTCGGTGCACCCATACGGATAGTTGAGCAGGCCTTCGACCAGGCGATTGACGTTGAACGGCGGCCGGTTCGAGACGGTCAGGCTGACCGTGGTCGAATCCGGATAGTAGGACGAGATCCACGAAGCCTGCGGCGACTGGCTTTCACCCGGGTTCAGACGCAGGCGGCGGACCTGGCGCTCGGCGGCGTGCGCGGGCTGCACCTGCAGCACGGACTCGCGCACGATGCGCAGCGGCTGCGCGCCACCCTGTCCGTCCACGGTCAGGCGCATCAGGCCCAGCCCGTAGGAACCGGTGGTGGTGGCGGTGAAACGCAGCGTGACGCGCTGCTTGTCCTTCAACTGGACCGTGCGCGTGCCATCGACGATGGCCAGCGGATCCAGCGCCTCGAGCTTGACCGTGACCTTCTGCGGCGAGCCGCTAAGGTTGGTCACGTCCAGCGCGATCGCGGACTGGTCGCCCGGGGTGATGAAGCGGGGCGTGTTCAGCTCGGCCACGATGGGCGCGGCCACCACCATTTCGGCGTCGGTGCTGCCGAAGTTGTCGGCGGTGAATGCCACGGCCATCAGGCGCAGCGTGCCGTTGAAGTCGGGCAGGTCCAGCGGAATGTCGGCCTCGCCCTTGTCGTTGAGCTTGACCACGCCCGAGAACAGGTCGACCAGCTTGACCTTCTTGGGCAGGCTCTTGCTGTCGCCGCGCATGGCGGCGTCGCCGCCCCACTTCAGCTTGCCCTTGGTGCCGTCCATCTTCTCGATGAGCTTGCCGTACATGTCCAGCAGTTCGGGCGCGTAGCGGTGCTTGCCGAAGAAGAAGTCCAGCGGGTTGGGCGTGGCGTACTGGTTGATGTTCAGGATGCCGACGTCCACCGCCGACAGCGTGACCATGGCCTGCTTGCCCTGGGCACCGTCCACCTTGACGCGGATGCTGGCCTTGGTTTCAGGCACTGTCTTGGCCGGCGCGGTGATCTTCACGTCGAGCTTGCGGTCGGCGCTGGCGATCGGCAGATAGGTCAGGCCCAGCGCGCGCGCCGGCGTGACGCGGTCGCCTTCGCTGCCGGGACGGAACACCGCGGCCGAGACGTACAGGTCGTGGCGCTTCCAGGCCTTGTCGATGGGGATCTCGACCTGCGTGCCGGTCGCCTTGACCGAGACCCAGGTGGACCACAGCATGCGGTCGCCCTCGACCATCACCAGGGCCTGGCCGTCATGCGGCGGCGTCAGCGTGAGCTTGACGCTGTCGCCCGGCTTGGCGGGCACGCCCTCGAGCTTCATCTGCACGCGGTCCGGACGGTTGCCCATGGCGTCGGCGTCCTGCGCGTTCCAGCCCGCGTAGAAGCGGTAGCGCATGGTTTCGCCGGTTTCCGGATCGGAAATTTCCAGGCGGTAGCGACCCCACTTGACGTTGACGGTCAGCTGGGCGCGATCGTTCAGCGCGATGGCGCGCGAATCCTGCAGTTCCTCGGTTTCGGTGTAGCCGCTGTTCCAGCCGCGCTGGTCGTCGAAGCGCCAGTAGTACTGGCGTTCCTCGCGGTACAGGCGCATCTGGGCCTGGGCCAGCGGAGCCTTCTCGCCGGCCGACGTCACGCGCACCACTTCGAACACGGCGGGCGCGTTCTCGCGCGCCACGTCGCCGTCGAACTGCGGACGCACGGCGATCAGCGTGTCGGCAGGCCAGACGGCGCGCTCGATGGAACGCACCACCGGACGGCCGCCCGATTCCAGCAGGCTGGCCGACACGCGCACCTTCATGGGCGAATGCGTGCCGTCGGTGTTCGGGTTCACTTCGATGATGGCCTTGCCGTCGTCGTCCAGCGCGAGTTCGGGCAGCTCGCCGAACGTGCGGCGCGAGTCATCGGCCACGTCGCCGAAGATGAAGCCGGGCCATTGCTGCGGCAGGGCAACACGGTTGCGCTTGACCTGGAAGGTCGCCAGCAGGCGGTTGCCGGCGGCGGGCGCGCCGTACAGGTAATCGCCCTGCACATCGATCGACAGCTCGTCGTCGGGGCTCAGCACCTGCTGTTCCGTATCGAGCGTCATCTTCATGCGCTCGGGCAGGAATTCCTCGACCTGGAACTTCCACGAGGCATCCGGAGCGCGCGACGCGGGGTCGACGCGCAGCTCCAGCAGCCAGGTGCCGGTCTGGGCGTCCGGCGGCAGATCGATGGCGCGCTCGACGTAGCCTTGCAGGTCCTTCGCGGGCTGCCACAGCGTGGTCTGCACCACGCGGCCGTCGGGGCGCTTGATGGTGGCGGTCAGCGGCGACGGCGGCATCACGCGGCCGTCCAGGTCGCGCGGCAGCACCGACACATGGAAGGTCTCGCCGGGACGGTACAAATTGCGGCCGGCGTAGACGAACAGGTTGTTGGGACGCGACACATGGCCGCCGATGTCGAACTCGGACAGGTCCAGCGCGGGCTCGGCCAGCGCCAGCACCGTCATTTCCTTGTCGCGCGAGGCGCGGATCAGGCGCGCATTGGTGAAGCTGCCTTCGAAGCGCACATGGCCCTGGCCGTCGGCCGCCGCCTTGGCGAGCGACTTGCCGGCGCCGTCGACCAGCTCGAAGACCGCGCCGGAGATGGCCTGGCCGCTCTTGAGCGAGACGGAATAGGCTTCGATGCGGTCGCTGTAGCGGCGGGCGTGCAGGCCGATGTCGCTGACGTAGAAATAGCTGACCTGGTATTCATAGCGGAAGCGGCCCGGCTGGCTCATCACCGCGATGTAGATGCCGGGCTCCTGCAGTTCCTTGATGCCTTCGACCGGCAGGAAGGTGACGTGGCGGCGGTTCGGCTTGTCGTCGGTGACGAAGCGGCCCTGGTAAACGCTGGTCGTCAGCGTGTTCAGGCGGTCCAGGTCCCAGTTGCTGACCGAGCCCTTCAGGCTGCGGTTGTCGGAATAGCGCCAGCCGTCTTCGCCGTCGTAGTCGACGCCGTCATCGTCGGAGGACGAGGCGCTGCGGCCCAGGCCCAGCACGGAATCGAACAGTTCGGGCACGCGGTCCGGCTCGACGCGCAGGAACTGCACATCGACCTCGGGCACGTTGACCGTGGCCACCGGCAGGCCGCCGTTCTGGCCGGCGGGCAGCACCACGCCACGGCTGGCGAAGTAGAACGACGGCGGCATGGCTTCCGTGCTCACCTCGCAATGCGACGAGGAGACCAGCGTGGCCTTCTCGATGCCGGGCAGACCGGCGCGCAGGGCGATGGAGTACGAGCGCTGCGGCTGCACGTAGGGGAAATAGATCATGCGCGGGTTGTCGCCCACGACCCAGCTGCCCTTGACGATCTTGCCCTTGGGCGCGGCGTCGCCGCTCTTGACCGACATGGGTTTGTCGCCGGCGCTGGCCGCCGACTCGTTGTCCTGGTCGGCCTTGCCCGAGCTCGAGCCGGTGTCCGTGACCTGCAGGAAGCCTTCAAGCTCGGCCTTGGCGTCGACCGGCTGGGTGAAGGTCACCGCCAGCGCCAGGCTGTCGCGGAACTGGCGCGACTGGCAGTTCAACGCGGCGAAGGGATCTGCCTTGCCGACCGTCGCGGTCGCCGCCAGCGCCGGCTTGGCGTCGCCGGATGCCGGCTGCGGCGAGGGGGAGCTGCCAGCCGGCGAGGACGTCGCGGCGGGCGTGGACGCGGCGGGCGGACCCGCATCGGACGGCGTGCGCCCCTGCCCCACCCACCAGCCCACGCCGACGGCGCCGGCCACGACTATTGCGCCGGCGATCGCCAGCCAGGACTTGCTGTTCTTTCCACTCACGGCAAACCTCCCCGTTTGCTCGACTGCAACGCTCCTTTGCGGCGGAGCTGCCGACCTGCATGACGCCGCGCGCCTCTCATTGCGCGGCCCGCGTTTTCATTGACCGGAAAACGCGGCGCCGCCATCACTGGCGGCGGCTTGGTTCCTTGCTGCCTAGACGGGCTCCATCACGCATTGCAGCGGATGCTGGCGCGCCCGGGCGTACTGAGCCACCTGGGCGATCCGCGTCGCCGCGACATCGCGCGGGTAGACGCCGCAGACGCCGCGCCCTTCGTGATGGACCTGCAGCATGATCCGCGTCGCGTCTTCATGGTTCTTGTTGAAGAACTTCTGCAGCACCTTCACGACGAACTCCATCGGCGTGTAGTCGTCATTTAGCAGCAGCACCTGGTACATCGGCGGCGGCGCGGCGCGTGCCGGCGCCTTCTCGACGGCCAGATCGTGCTGGGTATCCAAGGTAGAACTCATAGCGCGGGTATTCTATTTAAACTGGGGACGGTTTGCATGCAACTTACTCAAAATTACACGTAGAAATGCGTAGTTTCCATACTTGACTCACCGAAGAAAAGCGGCGCATTATCCACGCATTCTGGGGTTTTCAGCTCGCTGAAAAGCTGCCAGGAGGCCGGAGGGGGTAAGGGGTTTCGGCCGCGATGCCCTTCTGTCAAACATACGATTCAATGAGGCAGTCCGCATGTCTGATACGACCGCAACCGCCGTCCAAGGGGACAATCCCAAATCGACGGGCACCGTCAAATGGTTCAACGATGCGAAAGGGTTTGGCTTCATTACGCCCGATGACGGCGGAGAAGATCTGTTCGCCCACTTTTCGTCCATCCAGATGAATGGTTTCAAAACCCTGAAGGAAGGTCAGAAAGTCGCCTTTGAGATTATCCAAGGGCCCAAAGGCAAGCAAGCGCTCAATATCACTGCTGCCTGAGTTACCCTATATAGCCCAACCTCCGGGTTGCGCCATTATCCCAGGCGGGGCTTTCGGGCCCCGCCTTGTTATTTTCTTATTTCCGTTCCCGCATATGCTGAAGACCGCCGTATCGAATCCTGTAAGCCGTACGCTGTTTGAGGCAGGACGTTCGGCACTGGCCGCCGCCCTGCTCGCCCTGCCGGCGCTGGCCGGCGCGCAGACCGGCCCGCAGCCGGAACTGCCGCGCACGCAGTTGTCCGCCGGCATCCACATTATCCGCGCAGAAGTCGCCAACACGGAAGAGAGCCGTCGCAGCGGCCTGATGTTCCGTCGCGAACTGCCCGGCAACGACGGCATGCTGTTCGTGTTCGAGAACCCCGACGTGCAGTGCTTCTGGATGCGCAATACGCTCCTGCCGCTGTCGATCGCCTTCATCACCGATGATGGCACGATCGTCAATATCGAAGACATGGCGCCGCAGACCGAAGACCCGCACTGCTCGAAGAAGCCGGTGCGCTACGCGCTGGAAATGGCGCAGGGCTGGTACGAGCAGCACGGCATCCAGGCCGGCCGCAAGATCGACGGATTGCCGTAGGGAGCCCCCCCGAGCGCTGCGCGCTTCCCCCAGGGGCGCCGCTGCGGACCGGAGGGCAGGCCCACCCGTGAAGCGCTACGCGCTTCTCCCTCAAGGGCGCCGCTGCGGACCGGCAAAGCCGGCTCCGCGCGGCCCGGATGGCGGTGGCTGCGTTGGCGTGCGTGATGGGAAGCTTGCTGGAACGCTGATGCACGGTGCATCGACATATGCCGTGCCGCAAAAAGGGAGCCTTTCGGCTCCCTTTTTGCTTGCGCGCTCGCTGGTTGGCGAGCGCGTTGCCTGGTCAGACGCGTTCGATGATCAGCGCGATGCCCTGGCCGACGCCGATGCACATGGTGCACAGCGCGTAGCGGCCGCCGGTGCGGTGCAGCTGGTTGATGGCGGTGGTGGCCAGGCGGGCGCCGCTGGCGCCCAACGGGTGGCCCAGGGCGATGGCGCCGCCGTTCGGGTTCACGCGCGGATCGTTGTCGGCGATGCCCAGTTGGCGCAGCACGGCCAGGCCTTGCGCGGCGAAGGCCTCGTTCAGCTCGATCACGTCCATCTGTTCCAGCGTCAGGCCGGTCTGGGCCAGCACCTTGCGCGTCGCGGGCGCCGGGCCGATGCCCATGATGCGCGGCGCGACGCCGGCGGTGGCCATGCCGACCACGCGCGCGCGCGGCGTCAGGCCGTGGCGGGCAGCAGCCTTTTCGTCGGCCAGCAGCAGCGCCGCGGCGCCGTCGTTCACGCCCGAGGCGTTGCCGGCCGTCACGCTGCCGCCTTCGCGGACCACGCCCTTGAGCTTGGCCAGCGCTTCCAGCGTGGTTTCACGCGGATGCTCGTCCTTGGAGACGATGATGGGATCGCCTTTCTTCTGCGCGATCGACACGGGCACGATTTCGGCGTCGAAGTAGCCTTCCTTCTGCGCGCGGGCGGTCTTTTGCTGGCTGGCCAGCGCGAACAGATCCTGGTCTTCGCGGCTGATCTTGAAGTCGTCGGCCACGTTCTCGGCGGTCTCCGGCATGGAGTCCACGCCGTACTGGGCCTTCATCAGCTTGTTGATGAAACGCCAGCCGATGGTGGTGTCGTAGATCGCGGCGCTGCGCGAGTAGGCGCTGTCGGCCTTGCCCATGACGAAGGGCGCGCGGCTCATGCTTTCCACGCCGCCCGCCAGCATCAGGCCGGCTTCGCCGGCGCGGATGGCGCGCGCGGCGCCGCCGATGGCGTCCAGGCCCGAACCGCACAGACGGTTGACCGTCGCGCCCGGCACCTCGATGGGCAGCCCGGCCAGCAGCGTGGCCATGCGGGCGACGTTGCGGTTGTCTTCACCGGCCTGGTTGGCGCAGCCCAGGATCGCATCGTCCAACTCTTCCCAACGCACGCCGGGATTGCGGGCTACCAGGGCCTTGATGGCCACGGCGGCAAGATCATCCGGCCGCACGGACGCCAAGGCGCCGCCGTAGCGGCCGAAGGGAGTGCGGATCGCATCGCAGATATAGGCATGCACGGTCATGAGTCGCTCTGAAAGAGTAAGGAAAACGGGATCTTCCGATCGGATCGCAGGATCTTAACGCAGCCCATTTCGCGCCAATTTGGTGCCTGCAAGGTGTGTCCGCCTCGCGGACGGTGTCCGGCTGATGTTCAGTCAGCGTACCGCGCTCAGGATCCGCTCACGGGCGACGCGACCGGCTTGGCCGCGCGTCCCGCCTCGACCAGCGCCTGGCGCCGGAAGCGGCCGGCGGCCAGGTGATAGAACGGCTGCGGGCAGAACTGACGCGACACGCCCGAGGCCAGCAACGCCCCCACCAGCAGCCAGAACAGCATGGGCTGGCTGCCCGTCATTTCCATCACCACCACGCTGGCGGTCAGCGGCGCCTGCGTGGCGGCCGCCAGGAACGCCGCCATCGACAGCAGCACCAGCACGCGCTGGTCGACGCCATCGCCGGCCAATTGCCAGATGTGATGGCCGATGCCGGCGCCGGTGGTCAGCGCCGGCGTGAAAATGCCGCCAGGTATGCCGGCCCAGTAGGACGCCACGGTGGCCGCCAGCTTGGCCAGCCCGAAGCCGGCGGGCACGCCGTCGTTCCCCGACAACAGGCCGGCCGCCGAGCCATAGCCCGTGCCATACACGCTGCCGGCCGTGCACAGGCCGATCAGGGCCAGCGCCAGGCCCATGATGAACGCGGTCCAGACGGGATGCGCCCGGATCCAGGCGCGCCACCTGCGCGGCGCGGCGCCCGCCGCGCCCTTGCCCAGCAGGCGGGCGAAGATGCCGCCCAGCGCACCGTTGAGCGCGCCGCAGACCAGCACCCACATCAGCATGCCCTGGTTCAGCGGCGCGCCGGCGAACACGCCGAAGTACGGGTTGTTGCCGGCCACCGCCACCACCAGGAAGCCGGCCGCCAGCACGCCGATCAGCACCAGCCGCTGCCAGCGCAGCACCGTGCCCCGGCCCAGCTCCTCGATGGCGAAGATCACGCCGGCCAGTGGCGCGTTGAAGGCCGCGGCCAACCCGCCGGCCGCGCCGGCCGCGATCAGTTCATTGGCGTGGAAACCGCGCAGTCGCAGGCCACGGCGCTTCCAGAAATCGCCCCAGGCCAGCATCACGGCCGCGCCCACCTGCACCGACGGGCCTTCGCGGCCAATGGAGGCGCCAGCCAGCATGCCCAAAAAGGCCAGCGGCACTTTCCACAACGCCTGAACCAGCGAGACCAGGCTGGTCTGCCCCGGACCGGGCGGTAGCGACAAGGCGCCGATGACTTGGGGGATGCCGCTGCCCGCGGCGTTGGGCGCGAAGCGCAAGGTGAGCCAGCGCAGCGCGGCCAGCGCCGGCGGCAGGATCAGCAGCGCCAGCCAGCCGCTGTGCCCGACCCAGGCGCGATTCCATTCCAGCGCCTTGTCGGCCAGCCAGGCAAAGCCCAGCGATACCAGGGCGACCAGCGCGGCGCCGCCCAGCAACAGGCCCATCTGCACGCTCTTGCGCGACAGCCGGTTGATCTGGCGCAGCTTGCGGCGCGCCAGATGGCGCGCGCCCGCATAGGCGCGGCGCAAGGGATGGGATGGGTTCATGGCGGTCACCTTACCATCGCAAGCTGACCGCCAGCCCACAGGCCCGCGGGCGGGCGGCGGGCCTGACCGCTCAGAACGTGGACCAGTCGTCCTCGCCGGCATGCGCCAGCGCGGGCTGGGCCTGCGGCTTGCGCGCGGCGGACGCCGCAGGCACCGCACGGGCCACCACGGGCCTGGCCTGGACCAGGCGCGCCTGCGCCTCGCGCGCCGAACCGCCGGCATCGCCCGCTTCCACCTTGAAGCGGCGCACTTCCTGCGCCAGGCGGCCGGCCTGTTCCTGCATGCTGGCGGCGGCCGCGGCGGCCTCTTCCACCAGCGCGGCGTTCTGCTGCGTCACGGTGTCCATCTGCGCCACGGCCTGGTTGACCTGGCCGATGCCCGAGGACTGCTCGGCCGATGCGCTGGAGATCTCGCGCACCAGCGTGGCGACCTGGCGCACGCTGTCCACCACTTCGCGCATGGTGCTGCCCGCCTCGTCGACCTGACGGGTGCCGCCTTCGACGCGCTGGACCGATTCGTCGATCAGGGCCTTGATTTCCTTGGCCGCGACCGCCGAGCGCTGCGCCAGCGTGCGCACTTCGCCCGCCACCACGGCAAAACCACGTCCCTGTTCGCCGGCGCGGGCGGCTTCCACCGCCGCGTTGAGCGCCAGGATGTTGGTCTGGAAGGCGATGCCGTCGATCACGCCCGTGATGTCGGCGATGCGGCGCGAGCTGTCGGAGATCGCGCTCATGGTCTGCACCACGCCGTCCACCACTTCGCCGCCGCGCAACGCCACGGCCGAGGCCTGCTCGACCAGGCGGTCGGCCTGGCTGGCGTTGTTGGCGTTCTGTTGCACGGTGCTGGTCAGTTCTTCCATCGACGCGGCCGTCTCTTCCAGCGAGGAAGCCTGCTCCTCGGTGCGCTGGGACAGGTCGGAGTTGCCCTGCGCGATCTGCGAGGACGCCGAGGCGATGCTCTCACAGCCGTCGCGCACGTCGCGCACGATGCGAGCCAGGCTTTCGTTCATTTCCTTGAGCGCGCCCATCAGGTCGCCCGTTTCGTCGCGCGTGGCCACCTTGATGTCGGTGGTCAGATCGCCCGCGGCGACCTGGCGCGCGGCGTTCACCGCCTGTTGCAACGGCCGCACGATACCGCGCGTGACCAGCCAGCCCAGCAACATGCCGATGGCCACGCCCAGCACCGCCAGCGTGATCATCAGCGCGCGCATGCGTTCGTACAGGTCGGTGCCGGCCTGCACCGACACGGCGGCGGCCTTTTCCTTGCTCACGGCCAGGTCCGTCATCAGATCGTCCAGCTTCTGCGACGAGACCACCACGCGCTTCTCTATTTCCTTGACGGCCGCATCGGTCTGGGTCAGCGCCTGCGACTGGGCCGCGCTGAAGAAGTCCTGGGCCTCGCGCTTCCAGGTGTTCTCGATCTCGATGAACTGCGCCAGCAGGCGCTTGCCTTCGTCGGTCTGGAAGGTCTGGCCGGCGCGGTCGCGCAGCTTGTCCATGGTCTGCACGGCATCGTCAAACTGCTTGCGCAGCGCCTTGCGCTCCTGCTCGCTGGTCGCGGCCAGATACCCGGTGCGCGCGCGTCCGGCGTAGATCAGGTTGATGTTCGCTTCCTTGATATCCGAAACGCCGCGCAGCTCGGTGTCATAGAGCCGGTCGTTCATTTCGTTGATGCTGGCGAGTCCCCAGACGCCGAAGGCGCCGATCACGCCGCCTATCACCGCCACAATTAAAAATGCGCCCGACAGGCGGGCGCCGATACGCAGACCAGAAAATAACCGCAACATGCTTCCCTTCCCGTGATCTACCCCGGTGTTATGGCGGCTACGCCGCAGTCCCCGGCTCCGAGGTTCAGTCATGGACTGGCGCCAACAATAGCGCTCGGCATTTTTAGGGGAAACCCTAAAGAAAAGGCTGTTTCTCAGGTAATTCGATGCAATGAACTCGACAATCGACAGGGCGATTGAAAAAACCTCACGTTATCAATGAGTTCCATTGATACAAAACCTTCAATAAAGTTCTTTCGCGCCTCCCGCGAAAAAACAAAACCCCTCGGCAAGGCCGAGGGGTCCGGGTCCGGCGTGGCGCGCGCGCTGCAAGGCGGCGCGGGCGTCCGGCGGATAAAGCGGGATCAGGCGAAGTTCTTCGCGGCAAAGTCCCAGTTCACCAGCGCCCAGAAGTTTTCCAGGTACTTGGGACGGGCGTTGCGGTAGTCGATGTAGTAGGCGTGTTCCCACACATCACAGGTGAGCAGCGGCTTGTCGGCCGTGGTCAGCGGGGTGGCGGCGTTGCTGGTGTTGACGATGTCCACCGAGCCGTCGGCCTTCTTGACCAGCCAGGTCCAGCCCGAGCCGAAGTTTCCGGCGGCCGACTTGTTGAAGGCTTCCTTGAAAGCGTCGAAGCTGCCCCACTTGGCGTTGATGGCGTCAGCCAGCTTGCCGCTCGGCGCGCCGCCGGCCTTGGGAGCCAGGCTGTTCCAGTAGAACGTGTGGTTCCAGATCTGAGCCGCGTTGTTGAAGATGCCGCCCGAGGACTTCTTCACGATCTCTTCCAGCGACAGGTTTTCGAATTCCGTGCCGGGGATCAGGTTGTTCAGGTTGGTGACGTAGGTCTGATGATGCTTGCCGTAGTGGAACTCCAGCGTCTCCTTGGAGATGTGCGGAGCCAGGGCGTCCAGTTCGTAAGGCAGGGGGGGAAGAGTGTGTGCCATGTGATGGTTCCTTCTGTTGAGAGCACGATCAAGCCGGTCCATTGTATCGGCAAGACAATGAGGATACCGGCTTAACCCCGAGCTGGCGCGGGTTAAGCGGGCATGAGCAAATGCGCGCCGGCGCGGGTCGCGGCGCGCAAATGCGAACGTTACTCTTTCGCGTAACGCAACACCCTGCCCCCGCGCGTTTCCACCAGCGAGCCATCTTCGCGCAACGTCATTGAAATATGCAGCGGCGAGGCCGACGCGGCTTGCGGCAAGGCCAGGTCGATGCGGATGGCCCGCGCAGCCGGATCCAGCTTCGACACGTCGACGAAATGCCAGCGCGCGCCCGAGGGCAGCGGCACGAACACGGCCAGCGCGCGCAGCTCGCCAGCGGAGGCAACAGGCGCGCTGACGCCGTCCTCGCCTTCGGACTCGCGCGGCGCGCCGGCATAGTCGTCGCTGGCCGAGGACATGGCCACATCCGCCCTGACCAGCCTGCCCTGGTAGTACACGCGCACGGTCAGATTTTCCGGCCGGGCCGGCTCGCCGCCGGCGCGCACGCCCGCCAGCGCCGAGAACGGTTGCAGCGGCGGCGTGTCCAGGTAGACCTGCTTGCCGTCGCTGCGCCAGGCGCCGCTGGCGCTGATGTCCACCGCGCCGTAGCTCATCAGGTAGTCAAAGCTGCCGTCCTCGGACAGCACCAGTTCGCTACCGACCTCGCGCACGCCTTGCAGGTAGTAATGGCCCGGCAGCCGCTGCCGGGCGGCCGACTTGCTGACCGCCTTGCTCACGCCGCGGCCGTGCGGCGCCGCAGCCTGCGCCGGACATGCCGGCTGCAGCGACACGCCCTGCGCGGCCAGCGCTTCGTTGAACGCGGGCGCGGCCTGGCACAGCAGGATCTGCGCGAAGTCCTGGCCCGGCGGCGCGGCGACTTGCGTGAAGCGCGCCTTGTGCGTGGCCAGCAGGGCCAGCATCTCGGGCTGCCCGGTCTCCAGCGCGGTCCAGGCCGGGCTGCGGCCCTGGAGATCGGGTGCATCGGGATCGGCGCCCGCCGCCAGCAGCGCGTCGGCCAGATCCTTGCGGCCGAGTCGGATGGCGGCGTTCAACGGCGTTTCGCCATCTTCCTGCGGCGCCTGCAGGTCGGTGCCGCCAGCCTTGAGCCGCCGCAGCACGTCCACGGCCGTGTCGCGCCGCGCCACGATCAGCTCACGGCCCTGCAACAGGGCCGCCAGCACGCGCCGTCCCAACGGCGCGCCGCAGTCGGCGGGGCCGCCGTTGAAGCCCAGTTGCTGCAGGCCGGCGAAATAACCGGGCCCGTCGAGCAGACGGAATTCGCCGCCATCGGGCAGGCAGGCGCGGTCCAGCCCCTGCCCCGTGGCCTGCGCGACGCGGCGCGCCAGCGCAATGTCGCCGGAGCCGGCGGCGGCGTTGATCAGGGCGTAAGGCGCCGGCGCCAGGGGCAGGCGCGGATCGTCCAGGCGCGCGCCGCCGCGCAGCAGACGGTCCAGCCCGGCCTGATTGCCTTGCGCGATCAGCCAGTACAGCGCGCTCTGCCCGTCCGAGGCCAGGCCGGCCGGGTCTGCGCCCTTGGCCAGCAGGCGGTCGACGATGGCGTCCTGGCGCAGTATCGCGGCGGCCAGCAGCGGCGGCTCGTCGGCATGGTCCTGCGACGCGCCGTCGCCACCGGCCGCCGCCGGCGGTCGCGGATTGACGGGCACGCCCGCATCGATCAGATAGATGGCCAGCGCCTCGTTCCTGCTGCTCACAGCCTGGCGGATGGCATCCGCGTCCAGCGTCTTCAGGTCGAAGCCGGCGTCCACCCACAGCCGCAGCATGGCCAGCCCGTCGGCTCCCGGCTGCTTCAGGGCCAGCAGCACCGGCGAGCGGGTCGGATGACGCATCAGGGCCTGCAAGGTGTCCGGCCGCGCCGCTTTCAGCAACTCGCGCAACAGCGCGGTATCGCCGGCCGTCACCGCCTGTTCCAGCGCCGAACGGCTGTCGTAGTTGTCCCGTTGCAGGGCCGGATCGGCCCCGGCCGCCAGCAGGATCCGGGCCGCTTCCGGCCGCCGCCGCGCCACCGCCTCGGCCAGCGGCGTATTGCCATGGCGCTCGCCGGCGTCGCCCTCGACCGGCGCGCCCAGCTCCACCAACCGGCGCAGGGTGACCGTGTCGCCGCGCTGCGCGGCCAGATTCATGATCGGACGGTCGCCGCCCTCTACGCGCAGGAACAGGGGATTGGACGACCCGGTGAGAGGACCGCGTTGCGCGTAGGGCATGCCCGCCTGCAGCAATTGCACGGCGATCTCCGGATGACCGCCAATCACCGCCGCCTGCGCGGCATCCAGCCACACATCGCGCACGCCTTTCTCGCCATAGCCGGTCGCCGGCACGGTCCTGGGAACCAGCTCCATCAGCGCCGGCACGGCGCCGGCATTGCCGGTGTAGGCCGCCAGCGCCAGCGGACTCAATTCGTTGTCGAAGGCCGGGCGCGTGCCGGTGGCGGCGAAGGCCCGCAGCACGTCGCCGCCCTCGGTCAGTTCGACCAGCGGATTCCAGCTCAGGAAATCCGCCATGCGCCTGGGCTCGCCGGCAGCGTCGGTCAGCGCGCTCGCGCCGCCCGGCTTGGCGTCGTCCAGCCCCAGGAAGGGCCGCTGCGCGCCCGCCTTCAGCAGCGCCTGCACCATGCGGGCCATGTCCGGGCGATCCACCAGACGCGGCAGATAGGTCATGCGGACCGCGAACTCGAAATCGCGATCAAGCAGGAACTCCAGCGGCTTGCGTCCTTCGTCGCCGGCCTGGTTCGGATCGGCGCCGGCCGCCAGCAGCATGTCCACGATCTGCGGCGAGCCATAGAGCAGCGCCAGTTGCAGCGCCGTGCGGCGCGACTGGTACGTGGCATCGTTGAGCGCCGGCTTGGTGGCCAGCAGCGCCGCCAGCATGCGCGTGCGCGCCGGCAGCGCGGCGCGGTGCTCGTCGCGCAGGCGCGCTGCTTCGTCCTTCGGCATGTCCCAATAGACATGCTTGGAACGCAGGCCGCGCGGCGGCATCAGCAGCACGTGCAGCAACGGCCGGCCGTCGTCGGCATAGTCGCCGGGATGCGGCACGCCGGCCAGGGCGGCCGTGAACGCGGCCTCGTCGTTGGCCCGCGCGGCCTCGAACAAGGCCCGCGCCTCGGGTGTTTCCGCCTTGGGATAGTCGCGGTATGGCGACTGGCAATCGCAGTCCCGGGCCGGCTCCTTCCGCGCCACGGGCGGAGGTGGCGCGGGCACCGGCACCGCGCTGTCCGCCAGAGGCACCTCGAAAGGAACGCCCAGCGCGGCGGCGTCCGAAGCGGCCCAGGCCGGGGTTCCTATCGTTCCAACGGCCAGCAGGCCGGCGAAGGGCCAAGCAATCGCTTTTCGCAGCATGGTTTGCCTTGCAAGAGACTGTCGAACCGGGCGCTTGCGGCCCGGACCAGGCATCCTGTTCAGGACGCGTCGGATTCCGGCCGAACCTCGGTGACTTCGGCCTGCGCGCCGCCGCGCGCGAAACGCAACTCCAGCGCCTGTCCGGGCTGCAGGCTGGCGGCATCGCGCAGGATGCGTCCCTGCGCGTCGCGGGCAATCGCATATCCCCGCGCCAGCGTATTGCCTGGATCCAGCGCGCGCAGCTGCGCGCCGGCGGCGGCCAGCCGGTTGCGCGCCTGCAGCCGCAGCCGCGCATGGGCCTGGCCCAGTTGCCGCGCGGCGTTCGCCACGCGTTCGGCCGCGCGGCGCGTATCGGGCTTGCGATGTTCCAGGCGTTGCGCGAGCAAGGCGACGCGCGCGCTGCGCGCGCCTTGCGGCGCGGACCAGGCGGACGCCAGCCGGAAGCCCAGGCTGTTCAGGCGCTCGCGCTGATGTTCCAGGCGCTGCGCCGGCGACACCAGCTGGCCGGCGGCGCGGTCGAGGCGCTGGGCGGCCCGCTCCAGCCGCCGCTGCTGGCCGCGCGCCAGCGTGCGCGCCGCGTCCATGACGCGGCCCAGCAGCTCGCCGCGCGGAGTGCAGGCCAGCTCCGCCGCCGCGGTCGGGGTGGGCGCGCGCAGGTCGGCCACGAAGTCCACGATGGTGAAGTCGGTTTCATGGCCCACGCCGCTGACCACCGGAATGGCGCTGGCCGCGACCTCGCGCGCCAGCGCCTCGTCATTGAAGCTCCAGAGATCTTCAATGCTGCCGCCGCCGCGCACCAGCAGCAGGGTATCCACTTCGGCGCGCTGATTGGCCAGCCGCACTTGCGCGGCCAGCCGGCCGGCCGCGTCGGCGCCCTGCACCGGGGCCGGATAGATGATGACGGGAACTTGCGGCGCGCGCCGGGCCAGCGCCGACAGCACGTCGCGCAGCGCGGCCGCGTGCAGCGAGGTGATCACGCCGATCGCCCGGGGCAGCGGCGCCAGCTCGCGCTTGCGCGCCGGGTCGAACAGCCCCTCGGACGCCAGTTGCTCCTTGAGCCGCAGAAAGGCTTCGTACAGGTTGCCCAGCCCGGCCCGCCGCATGGCGTCGACCTGCAACTGGTAGTCGCCGCGCGGTTCGTACAGCGACACGCGCGCCCGGATCTCGACCTGGTCGCCGGCCCGAGGGACGAACCCTACCGCGCTGGCGCGGCTGCGGAACATGACCGCCCGCACGGCGGCGCGGCTGTCCTTGATCGTGAAGTACCAATGCCCGGAAGCCGCCTGCGTGAAGTTGGAAATCTCTCCGCGCACCCATATTGCCGGGATGCTGCGCTCCAACAACTGCCCCACGGCTTGGTTCAGCTGGGCAACCGTCAGGATATCCCGCGCGAATACGTTGTTTGTGACCGAGAACTCAATTGTCATAAGGCTTTCCGGTGCATACCTGTCCACAGGGCATACGGGGCGGGCCGCAATCATACCTTGTTCAGGGCCTTGTGCGCCCATCGGCCCCAGAGCCAGCATTTTCATAGCAAGTCTTTGATTTATATAAGATTTACATGAAAACAACACTGCGCGAAATTGAAGCAAAGGACTGTAAGCCCAGCGCCCATAAGCATTCCTGGCAACTTCTGCACAGAATTATCCACAGATTCTGTGGATAGTTTTGCCCGCCGGGCGGCCTTGCCACATCCCCGCCGCGCCGTTACAGTTCCGGCTTGCATCCGATGCCGATGCGCGTGGACACGCGCCCTGGCACGCCCTGGAGTTCACCGCTTTGCTAACCATACTGCGCGAGGCCGGCTGGCCGATCTGGCCCCTGCTGGCGACATCCGTGCTGGGTCTGGCCCTGATATTCGAGCGCCTGCTGTCCCTGCGCCGCGGGCTGGTCATGCCGCGCGGCCTGACCGAACAGGTCGCCGACATGCTGCGCAACCACCAGGACACGCCCGAGTCCCTCGGCAAGCTGGAACGCAACTCCCCACTGGGCCGCGTATTGGTCGACGTCATCCGCCACCGCCACCTGCCGCGCGAGGAACTGCGCAGCGCGGTCGAGGACACCGGCCGCGCCGTCGCCCATGACCTCAGTCGCTACATCGCCGCCATCGGCACCATCGCCATGGTGGCGCCCTTGATGGGCCTGTTCGGCACCGTGGTGGGCATGATCGAGATCTTCGGTTCCTACACGCCCGGCGGCGGCGACCCGGCCCAACTGGCCCGGGGCATCTCCATCGCCCTGTACAACACGGGCTTCGGCATCCTGATCGCCATTCCCGCCATGATCGCCCACCGCTACCTGCGCGGCCGCGTCGACGGCTACCTCAGCGCCATGGAGCAGGCCGCCGCCCGCCTGGCGCGCGCGGTCGCGCCCGGCCACGCCCATCCGCCCGGCCGCCACGAGGCGCGTCCATGAATTTCCGCGGTTCCCGCGGCGAGCGCGATGAGCTGGACATCAATCTGATCCCGCTCATCGACGTGCTGCTGGTCATCCTGATCTTCCTGGCCGCCTCCACGTCCTTCGCGCGCTTCACCCAGCTCAAGGTCACTCTGCCCCAGGCTTCGGCCGAGCAGGACACGCCGCCCGCGCTGGAAGTCGCCATCAGCCAGGACGGGCGCTACGCGCTCAACGGCACCCTGATCGACGTGTCCACGCCGCCCGAGATCGCCGACGCGCTGCGCCAGGCCGCGGCCGGCAAGACCGAGCCGCTGGTTGTCATCAACGCCGACGCGCAGGCCACGCACCAGTCCGTGATCAACGTCATGGAAGCCGCCCGGCTGGCGGGCATCGGCCGCGTCAATTTCGCCGCCCAGACCGCCCGGTGAGCGCCCCTGGATCCTCCGCCACGCTGCTCGCGCGCCAGTGGCAGCACGGCGGCTGGCTCTCGACCCTGCTGCTGCCGCTGTCGGCGCTGACCGCCTGGGCGGTCGCGCGAAAGCGCGCCCGATACCGCGACGGACGCCTGCCGGCTTATCGCGCACCGGTGCCGGTGGTGGTGATCGGCAACGTCTATGTAGGTGGCACGGGCAAGACGCCCATGGTGATCGCCACCGTCGAGGGACTGCGCGCGCGCGGCTTCAATCCGGGCGTGGTCAGCCGAGGCTACGGCGCGAAGATCGGCCCCGAGCCGCGCGTCGGACAGGGCGCGGCGCTGGCTGCGTCGGCATTCGGCGACGAGCCCGCCCTGATCGCGCGCGCCAGCGGCGCGCCGGTCTCGGTGCATCCCAAGCGCGCGCTGGCTGCCCAGGCGCTGCTGCGCGCGCATCCCGACGTGGACGTGATCGTCTCGGACGACGGCCTGCAACACCTGGCGCTGGCGCGCGACGTGGAAATCGTGGTGCAGGACGAGCGCGGGATCGGCAATGGCCGCCTGCTGCCGGCCGGCCCGCTGCGCGAACCGGCCAGCCGGCTGCGCGAAGTGGACGCGGTGGTGACCAATGTCGGCGTGCCCGGCCCGCCGGAAGCCGCTGCGGCGGCGCGGCCGCGCCAGGCCCGGATGTGGCTGGAACCCGGCGACGCGCGCCAGATCGAGGGCGGCGCGACCCGTCCGCTGGCGGCGTTCGCCGGCAGGCCGGGCGTGGCCGCCGCGGCCGGCATCGGCAATCCGCAGCGCTTCTTCGCGACGCTGCGCGGCGCCGGCATCACGCCCGAGCCCGCGCTGGCGTTGCCTGACCACCATGACTACGCGCAGTCCCCATTCCGGGACTGGCATGCCGAGAGCATCCTGGTCACATCCAAGGACGCCATCAAGTGCGCGGCGCTGCATGATGCGCGCCTGTGGGAAGTGCCGGTGCGCGCCCGCTACTCGGATCCCCAGCTGTTCGAATGGCTGGCGCAGGCGCTGCGCCAGCTTCCCGCCCGCCGCTAGCGCAGCGCGGCGGGCGGACCGACGCTCGTTGCAGGTCGGCCCTTCTCCATCTCAGAAGAACGCCGGCTTGGCCGCGCTGCGGCGCGCCGAGTATTCGTCCAAGGCCCGCCGGCGCGCGCCCGCCTGCCGCAGGCGGATCACGGCCAGCGGCAGATGCACCAGCACCAGCAGCGCCGCCAGCAGCAGCCAGGCCGTGTAGGCCAGCGACGACCATGGCTCATCCAGGCTGCGTTCCGAGTCCACGCTCAGCTCCAGCAGGCCCGACGCGTCGCGGCGCACGCCAGACACCAGGCCATCCACCCGGAACGGCAGCGGCTCGCCCTGGGCCACGATGCGCGACTGGCGGCTCCATGACGACAGCAGGTCTTCCTCGTTCTTGGCGATGATGCTGGGCAACATCGCATGCGGCCCCGGCCAGACGCGCAGCGCCACGCCGCCGGTCTGGCTGGCCTGCGCCGCCGCGGCCGCGCGGTTCATGGCCTGCATGATGGCCGGAAAGGCGCTGGAGCGGGCCCGCGCGCGAACCGTCTCGGCATTGCGCGAGATGATGGCGGACTCGTCGTTCAAGCCCTTGCGCTTGAACGCGCCGTCTTGCGCCAGCTTGAGCAGCTCGGCCCAGTTCTTGGGCTCGTCGTCGGCGAACAGCAGATGCTCGACCAGCGCCGCTTTCAACGCACCGCAGGCGTCCGCCGCATCGCGGCCGGCCACGGCGCAGCCGCGTTCCACCGCCAGCACGGTATCGGTCAGGCCCGAGACGCGGTAGAACGACAGGCCGCGCATGTTGTAGGCGGCCATGGGATTGGTCCGCATGCGCTGCGCCACCTGACTCTGCAACAGCATGTCCAGCATGGGATTGGCGCGTGTCCTCAGGAATTCGCCGGTATGCAGCGCCATGATGGCCGGATCAATTTCCAGCTCCGGCACCGTCGGCGCCGCGCCGCCCCAGCGCAGCCGGTCGCAATCGGCGCGCGCCGCCTGCTCGCTCGTGCCCTGCACCAGCTCGCAACGGGCCGCGCCGCGCAGCGACACGGGCTGGCCGAATCCGGGCGGATCCTGCGCCAGCGCCTCGGCCGAGGCATAGCTGCGCGGACCGTCGCTTTGCACCCAGGCGCGCGTCAGCGCCAGGTCGCCCGGCAGGTTCGGCGCCACGGCCCACAGCGCGCCCAGCGCCGCCAGGCCGGTCAGCGCCAGCGTCATGTGGCGGCCCCAGAACACGCGCGGGAACAGGCGCTGCTCTTCATCCACGGAATAATTGCCGCCCAGCCGCAGCACCGCGTAGTCCTGCACGCGCAGGTCCATGTCGACGCGTCCGTCGTCGGGCAGTTGCAGATTGGCGCGCCAATGGTCCGGCAGGTTGACGGGCAGCTTGTCGCCCAGGAACAGCTGGGTGGACACGGTCTGGGAATTGGACGGATTGCTCAGCACGATGGCGTTCAACTCGCCGCGCGCGCGGTTCACCTTCTGCGGCGCGTCCGGCGCGGGCCGGCGCCAGGTCAGCCACAAGGCCAGCGCGGCCAGCGCGCCCGCGCCGGCGGCGAACGGCATGCCCCCGCCCCCGCCCGCCAGCCCCAGGCACAGGAAGGCCAGGGCCCACAGCACCGACACCCAGAAGCCGAAACCGCGCCCCTGACGCGCGGCCACTTCGGCCGGCGTCTCGTCGCGCTGCGCCAGGATCTCGACCCGCGTGGCGTCGTCCAGCTCGCGCTCGGCCTGGGCCAGCTGCTCGGCCGTGGGCGGCGCCTCGTCCGCCTCGGGCGGGTCGACCTCCAGGTCGACGACGTTCTGCAGGGCGCCCGTCCGGCCGCTGTTCCACTGCTGGTCCTGCTTCTGCCGGCGTAGCTCGCGCTCGCGCCCGCCAGCCAGGTCGAACTCGCCGTTCAAGGCCACCACGATGGCGAATTTCTCGGTGAGCACCACTTCGGCATGGTTGTTCTCGACCAGATAGCTGCGCGCGTCGTAGGGCAGCACCACATCGACATCGCCCAGCGTGTCGTGCATGGTGCTGCCGCCCTGGCTGGCCTCGATGCCGTGGCGCACGAAAGCGCCGTGCAGCGGATAGACGCCGTCGTTGATCAGCTGCGCCTGCTTCTTCGGCTTGGCCGGATCGAACAGGAAGGGCTGCACCAAGGCCTGCTCTTCGTCCGTCATGCGCCGCGCGGGCTGGCCGTCCCGCCGCAAGTCGCGCAGGGCGCCCTTGTTGTCGCTGCGCCGGGCCATGTAGGTGATGCCGCTGTAGATCGACCAGATCAGGATGATGAGCATCAGCCCCAGCTTGAGCATATTCAGATCCATCGTGCCTCTTTCCTCTGCATGTGATCGCGGCGGATGATAACGACGATCCGTCCCGCAATAGGGCTGAACCTACTTCAAAATATGACATTGCTTAACAATTGAAGGGGTTCGCCCCAATGCCGGCGGCGACGATCCGCCTGGCTGCGACCTGCCGGGCATCAGGCTTTTCGCCGCGCCCGCCGGCTTGCCGCCCGCCAAACTGTTTTAGAATCCCGGACATGGAATCCCGCCTTCTCGACATCCTCGTCTGCCCCCTGTGCAAGGGCCGCCTCGAACATGACCGGCAGCACGCCGAGCTGGTCTGCCGCGCCGACCGGCTGGCCTTCCCGGTGCGCGACGGCATTCCCGTCATGCTGGAGGGCGAGGCGCGCTCGCTCGACGACGCCCCCGCCAGCTGACCCGTCCGCCGTGAGCTTCATCGCCCTGATCCCGGCGCGGACCGCCTCCACCCGCCTGCCCGACAAACCCCTGGCTGACATCGCCGGCAAGCCCATGGTGGTGCGCACGGCCGAACGGGCCGCGCGCTCGGGCGCGGCGCAGGTCTGCATCGCCACCGACGACGCCCGCGTGCTGCAGGCGGCCCAGGCCCATGGCGTGCGCGCGCTGATGACGCGCGGCGACCATCCCACCGGCACCGACCGCCTGGCCGAGGCCGTGGCGCAACTGGGCCTGCCTGACGACGCCATCGTGGTCAACGTGCAGGGCGACGAGCCGCTGATCGAGCCGGAACTGATCGACGCCGTCGCCGCGAAGCTGCAAGCCAGCCCCGACGCCGACATCGCCACCTGCGCCTGCCCGCTGGCCGACGCCCAGGCCCTGTTCAATCCGAACGTGGTCAAGCTGGTCTGCACCGCGTCGGATCGCGCCCTGTATTTCTCGCGCGCGCCGATTCCCTGGGCGCGCGATGCGCTGGCCGGCGGCGAACGCGTGCTGGCCGACGGCCTGCCCGCCCTGCACCATATCGGCCTGTACGCCTACCGCGTGTCATTCCTGCGCCGCTTTCCGACGCTGCCCCAGGGCGTGCTGGAACGGTTCGAGTCGCTGGAACAGCTGCGCGCCATGGAGCACGGCCACGCCATCGTGGTCCACCGGGCGTCCACGCCCCCGGCCGCCGGCGTGGACACGCCCGCCGACCTGGAGCGCGTGCGCTTGATCTACGGCAAGCTCTAGGCAGCGAGGCGGCGCGGCAGGCCATTGATATAAGGGTTATTTCGTATGGCACCGCCCCGCAAAGGCTGTTGCGTTGCGGCATAATCCCCCGATCACAAAAAATAATCCCCATCTCAGGAGCACTCATGCGTCTCATCTTGCTCGGACCGCCCGGCGCCGGCAAAGGCACCCAGGCCGCGTTTCTCACCCAGCACTTCGGCATTCCGCAAATTTCCACCGGCGACATGCTGCGCGCCGCGGTGAAGGCGGGCACGCCGCTGGGCATTGAAGCCAAGAAGGTCATGGATGCGGGCGGCCTGGTTTCCGACGAGATCATCATCGGCCTGGTGCAGGACCGCCTGAAGCAGCCCGACTGCGCCAACGGCTACCTGTTCGACGGCTTTCCCCGCACCATCCCGCAGGCCGACGCTCTCAAGGACGCCGGCGTCAAGCTGGACTATGTGGTGGAAATCGAGGTTCCCGAGGAAGACATCATCGAACGCATGAGCGGACGCCGCGTGCACCAGCCCAGCGGCCGCAGCTACCACGTGCGCTTCAACCCGCCCAAGGTCGAAGGCAAGGACGACGTCACCGGCGAGGACCTGATCCAGCGCGACGACGACCGCGAGGAAACCGTGCGCCACCGCCTGTCCGTCTATCGCGAGCAGACCCGTCCGCTGGTCGACTACTACTCGGACTGGGCCAGCAAGAGCCCCGCCGACGCGCCCAAGTACCGCAAGATCTCGGGCGTGGGCGCGGTCGAGGAAATCAAGTCGCGCCTGTTCGACGCCGTCAAGGGCTGAACGGCGCCCGCTCGGCCATGAGGCCTTCGGCGCAGGCCTGACGCAAGTCGTCAAGGCGCGGCCCGAAGGCCTTTTCGCATCCGGCGCCCGCAGCGCCGCTTTCTTTTTCTTTTGAACCAAGTGGTAGAGACATGGAAATCGCGAACAAGGTATTCATCGTTACCGGCGGCGCATCCGGCCTGGGCGCCGGCACCGTGCGCATGCTGGTGGCCAACGGCGCCAAGGTGGTGATCGCCGACCTGCAGGACGAGCCGGGCGAAGCCCTGGCCAAGGAACTGGGCCAGCGCTACGTGCATTGCGATGTCACCCAGGAAGCCGACGGCCAGCGCGCAGTGGCCGCCGCGCGCGAGCTGGGCACGCTGTTCGGCCTGGTGAACTGCGCCGGCGTCGCCCCCGCCGCCAAGATCGTCGGCAAGAACGGCGCCCACCCGCTGGACCTGTTCCAGAAGGTGGTGAGCATCAACCTGATCGGCAGCTTCAACATGATGCGCCTGGCCGCCGAGGCCATGAGCGCCAATGCGCCCGAACCCACCGGCGAACGCGGCGTCATGATCAACACCGCGTCCGTCGCGGCCTTCGACGGCCAGATTGGCCAGGCGGCCTATGCCGCGTCCAAGGCGGGCGTGGCCGGCATGACCCTGCCCATCGCGCGCGACCTGGCCAAGACCGGCATCCGCTGCATGACCATCGCCCCCGGCATCTTCGGCACGCCCATGATCTTCGGCATGCCGCAGGAAGTGCAGGACTCGCTGGCCGCCAGCATCCCCTTCCCCGCCCGTCTCGGCCGTCCGGAGGACTACGCCAAGCTGGTACACAGCATCATCACGAACGACATGCTCAACGGCGAAACGATCCGCCTGGACGGCGCGATCCGGATGCCGCCGAAGTAGACCCACCCCGAGCGCTGCGCGCTCCCCCTCAAGGGGCGCCGCCACGGACCGGAGGATGAAACCCACCCCTGCCGCGCTGCGCGCTTCCCCCTCAAGGGGGCGCCGCCACGGACCGGCGAAGCCGGCTCCGTGCGGCCCCGATGGCGATGGGCGGATGTGCGTTGTGGGGAGGGTGTCAGCGCCTTGGATGGCATGATCCGTGCGCTGGTGTGTGTGTAGTGTGTGCGTTTGCGTTTGCGAGGCGGGTGACATCCCGCCGCGTTCCTGGTTGGGACACTGCCCGTTTTTTGCTTCGGGCAAGCCCTGGATTTATGGATAACTGAAGTGAGTTTGTTCCGCTCCGCGGCCACCGTCAGCAGCTTCACGCTGCTGTCCCGCATTTCCGGCCTGGCCCGTGACGTCCTGGTGGCGCGCGCCTTTGGCGCGGGTCCCATTACCGATGCGTTCTGGGTCGCTTTCCGCATTCCGAACCTGCTGCGGCGGCTGTTCGCGGAAGGGGCTTTCGCGCAGGCTTTCGTGCCGATCCTGGGCGCGGCGCGCAACAACCGGTCCGACGACGAGGTGCGCACGCTGCTGGACCGCGTGGCGCTGCTGCTGACGCTGGCGCTGATGCTGGTCACGCTGGTCGGCATCGTCGCCGCGCCCTGGGTGGTGTCGGCCATGGCCAGCGGGCTGCGCGGCGCGGCGCGAGATGCAGAGTTCGGCGCCGCGGTCTGGATGACGCGGGTGATGTTTCCGTACATCCTGTGCATGTCGCTGATCGCCTTCGCGTCCGGCGTGCTGAACACCTGGCGGCGCTTCGCCGTGCCGGCCTTCACGCCGGTGCTGCTGAACCTGTCCATGATCGCCGCCTGCCTGTGGCTGGCGCCGCGCATGGACGTGCCGGTATACGGGCTGGCCATCGGCGTCATGGCCGGCGGCGTGGCGCAGCTGGCCGTGCAATGGGTGGCGCTGGCGCGACTGGGCCTGACGCCGCGCTTCTCGCTGCGCGTGCGCGAGGCCTGGGCCGACGCCACCGTGCAGCGCATCCTCAAGCAGATGGCGCCGGCCACGCTGGGCGTGTCCGTGGCCCAGATCTCGCTGCTGATCAACACCAATATCGCGACCTGGCTGACGCCCGGCAGCGTAACCTGGCTGTCCTTCGCCGACCGCCTGATGGAATTCCCCACCGCCCTGCTGGGCGTGGCGTTGGGCACGGTGCTGCTGCCCAGCCTGTCGGCCGCCAATGCGCGCGACGACCATGCCGGCTACAGCGCGCTGCTCGACTGGGGCCTGCGCCTGGTGCTGCTGCTGGGCCTGCCCGCCGCGGTGGGCATGGCCCTGCTGTCGGACGGGCTGGTCGCCACGCTGTTTCACTACGGCGCGTTCGCGGCGCAGGACGTGGCGCAGACGCGCGTGGCCGTGATGTCCTACTCGGCCGGCCTTATCGGACTGCTGGCCGTGAAGATCCTGGCCCCGGGCTTCTACGCCAGGCAGGACATCCGCACCCCGGTCAAGATCGCCATCGGCGTACTGATCGTGACCCAGTTGCTGAACCTGGCGCTGGTGCCGCTGCTGGCCCACGCCGGCCTGGCCCTGGCCATCGGCCTGGGCGCCTGCCTGAACGCGCTGGCCCTGCTCATCGGGTTGCTGCGGCGCGGCGTCTACCGCCCCGCGCCCGGCTGGACCCGGTTCGCGCTGCGGCTGCTGCCGGCGCTGGCCGGGCTGGCGGGGCTGCTGGCCTATGCCGATGGCCGCATCGACTGGATCGCGCTGCAGGCTCATGCCGGCCTGCGGGCGGCCTGGCTGGGCGGCGTGCTGGCCGCCAGCGGCGTGATCTATTTCGGATTGTTGTTCCTGTTCGGGTTCCGTCCCCGAGACTTCGGACGGCGCTCCGCGCGTTAATTCCAGGCGTTTTTGCCACATCCTCGTAAAAAGCCGGCTTATCCGCCGGCTTTTTTTCGTCCGATTCGTCAAGAATTGACAAGCCCGCCGTAATCTTTGGTAAAAAACCTTTATTATTTACAAATTGCCAATGAAAGGATCCCCACCTGGGAAAACGCGTGGGAGATGAAGTGAAGTACGCCCAAGGACTACCCGTGGCGGACCAGGTCATCAACTGGTTGCTGCTGCTGCGCTCGGGCCGAGCGACGCCGCAGGACTATAACGATTTCCTGGCCTGGCGTGCGGCCGACCCACTCCATGAGAACGCCTGGCAGCAGCTGATAGGCACTCTGGAAGGGTCGACGTTCGGCCGGCTCGGCGATGCCTATCCGATAGGCTACGCCGCGGCCTCCCCTGCGTCGCAGCCCGCCGCCCCGCCCCCGCCTCTCGTTTCACCGTCGCGCCGCCGCTTCATGACCGGCTCGGTGGCGCTCGTCGGTGCGGGCGCCTGCGCCGGCTACGTCGGCAATGCCTTCTACCCCCTCAACAACGTCGCCGCTGACGCCGCCACGGCCACCGGCGAGCGTCGCCGCTATGTGCTGTCTGACGGCAGCCAGCTGTTGCTGGACGCGCGCAGCCGGGTGAACCTGGACTTCACGCCCGCCTATCGCCAGGTGCGCCTGCTGGACGGCGCAGTCACCGTGTCCGTGGCGCCCGACGCGCGCCGCCCCTTCCTGGTCCAGACCGCCGAGGGCACCGTGCGCGCGCTCGGCACCCGTTACATGGTGCGTCAACAGGCCCAGCGCACCGTGGTGGTGGTGCATGAGCACGAAGTCGAGGTCGAGACCATGTCCGGCGCCCATGGCACCGTGCGGGCCGGCACCGGCGCGCGCTTCGACGCCTTGCGCATGGACACGCCGCGCGCCGAACTGATGGCCGAAGCCGCCTGGGAGGCTGGCTGGATCGACGTGCGCGGCCGGCCGCTGGCCGAGGTGATCGCGGCGTTGCGCCCCTACCGCAGCGGCTCGCTGCGCATCTCCATGGCTGCGGGCGGCCTGCCGGTGTCGGGACACTTCCCCTTGGACGACACCGACGCCGCCCTGCGCTCGCTGCAGGAGAGCATGCCCATCCATATCCGCCGCTACACCCCCTGGTACGTGTCGATCAACGTCGCGACCTGAACCGTCACCTTCTTGCAACGTGCTGTCCAGCGGGACCGTCTCGTTGTATACTCGCCACAGCATTTTTACCCGCATTTTTTACCCGCATTTTTTACCTCAGCAGGCGCCACCCGGATTTCCCGGCAGCCGCGACAAGCGGCACGGCCGACCCGGACATCCCCGGAACTTTCCACGGGGATCGCGACCGGAACCGCCGCCCTGGCGCTCCCGCCCGACCATCGGGCGTCATCGGCTTGACGGCACATTGAGCTTGCAATCCCCCTGGGACTTGCTACAATGTCCGACTTTGCCGAATTCAACTTACTGATACACAATGGCCAACACCGCCCAAGCCCGCAAGCGCGCTCGCCAATCCGTTGAGCGCAACAAGCACAATTCCAGCCTGCGCTCGATGCTGCGCACCGCCATCAAGCGCGTTCGCCAATCCATCGCCGCCGGCGACAAAGCTGCGGCCGGTGAAGTGTTCCAGAAAGCCACCAGCGTGATCGACCGCGTGGCCGACAAGAACATCATCCACAAGAACAAGGCCGCTCGCCACAAGAGCCGCCTGGCTGCCGCCATCAAGGCGCTGGCCTAAGCCATTCTGCCGCCCCGGTCCCCGGGGCGTCATGAATACGGCAAATAAAAAAGGATGCCCACGGGCATCCTTTTTTCATGGTGGCTTCAGATCGGATGGCCGCCGCGCCCTGCCCCGGCCACCAGCCTGCCCGCCATCTCGCGAGCCTGCTCGCGCACCGCCGCGGCAAAGGCGTCGACCAGCGGGCTCTTCGGCCGGTGTTCGGGATACACCGCATTCACCCTGAACGGGAACGAGCGCGTCAGCGGCCGCACTTGCAGGCCATTGCCGATGAAGTCGAGCGCCGTCAGCGGATTGACGATGGCCACGCCCAGCCCCTGGCGCACGAAGGCGCAGACCGACACGGCTGACGGCGTCTCGACGATGGAACGCGGCGCCACGCCCTCGGCCGCGAAAGCCTCGTCGATCTGCAAGCGGTAGGGATCGCTGGCCGACAGGCTGACAAAGGCCTGTCCCTCGAAATCGCGCAGCTCGATCGCCTCGCGCGCCAGCAGCGGATGGCCATCGGGCAGCGCGCAGACCTCATCCACCTCGACCAGCAGTTCCAAGCGCGTGCCCGCCGGCTCGGCGTCGCTCTCGGTCAGCCCCAGGTCGTAGCGCTGCGCGCTCAGCCACTCCTCCAGGAAGGGCGATTCCTGCGTCTCCACCGACAGGCTGACGCCGGGATGTCCGGCATGGAAGCGGCGAAACGCGCCTGGCAGCACGGAATGGGAAAAGGCCGGCAGCGCGATCACCGCCAGCTGGCCGTCCGAATAGGCGCGCAGCCGCGCCGCGGCGGAGGCCACCCGCTCCAGCCCCGCGTAGGACTGCCGGACCTCGTCATACAGCGCCAGCGCCTGCATGGTGGGCCGCAGGCGGCCCCGGATGCGCTCGAACAGCGGGAAGCCTATGCTGTGCTCCATGCGCGCCAATTCCCGACTGACGGTGGGCTGCGACGTATGCAGCAGCTCGGCCGCGCGGGTCACGCTGCCGGCGATCATCAAGGCGCGGAAGACTTCAACGTGCCGGTGCGTCAGCATGGCAATTCCATATCAAGAATGAATGGATCAGGAAATTCAAAGCATTTTACTGGATAGCTCATCACAGGCATCATGGCGCTCCAGTTTCCCTACCGCACAACAAGGTTCTCCCCCATGGCTCTCGATCCGCGCCAACTCACCGAACTCGCCGCGCAGCATGGCACCCCGCTCTGGGTCTATGACGCCGCCGTCATCCGCGAACGCATCGCCCAGCTGCGTCGCTTCGACGTGATCCGCTATGCGCAGAAGGCCAACTCGAACATCCATATCCTCAAGCTGATGCGCGCCGAGGGAGCGGTGGTCGACGCCGTGTCGCTGGGCGAGATAGAGCGCAGCCTGGCCGCGGGTTTCCGACCCGAGGGCGAGCCGGCCGGCATCGTGTTCACCGCCGACCTGATCGACCACGCCACCATGGCCGCCGTGATCCGGCACGGCATCCCGGTCAACGCCGGCTCGCTGGACATGCTCGAACGCGTCGGCCAGCAGGCGCCCGGCCACCGCGTCTGGCTGCGCATCAACCCCGGCTTCGGCCACGGCCACAGCAACAAGACCAACACTGGCGGCCCGCAAAGCAAGCACGGCATCTGGATCGACGACGTGGCCCAGGCCATCGCCATCGTGCGCCGCCACGGCCTGAAGCTGATGGGCATCCACATGCATATCGGCTCGGGCGTGGACTACGGCCACCTTTCCAGCGTCTGCGACGCCATGGTCGACGTGGTCCGCAACCTGGGCCATGACATCGAAGCCATCTCCGCCGGCGGCGGCCTGTCCATTCCGTACAAGGATGGCGAAGCGCGTATCGACTGCGACCATTACTTCGAGCAGTGGGACGCCGCGCGCAAGCGCATCGAGCAGCACCTGGGCCATCCTGTCCGACTGGAGATCGAGCCGGGCCGCTTCCTGGTGGCCGAGTCCGGCGCGCTGATCGCCGAGGTGCATGCGATCAACCGACGCCCGGGCCGTGACTTCGTGCTGGTGGACGCCGGTTTCAGCGACCTGATGCGCCCGGCCATGTATGGCAGCTATCACCGTATTTCGGTGCACGCGCCCGACGGCTCGACGCCCCCGGGCGAACCGGCGCGCCTGGCCGTGGCCGGCCCGCTGTGCGAGTCGGGCGATGTGTTCACCCAGGACGCCGGCGGCGTGGTGACCGACCGTCTGCTGCCGCGGCCGCGCATCGGCGACTATCTGGTGCTGCACGACGCCGGCGCCTACGGCTCGTCCATGTCCTCGAACTACAACACCCGGCCGCTGGCGCCGGAAGTGCTGCTGGACCAGGGCCAGGCGCGCCTGATCCGCCGCCGCCAGACCGTCGCCGATCTGCTGGCGCTGGAAAGCTGAGCCCTCACGGCGCGGACGGCATCGCGCCGCCGCGCCCGAGCGCGGGGCCCAAGGCTACGTCGGGAAGGCCTCGCGCAGCCCGAACACGGCCTGCTTGAACACGCCCAGGTCCGTGCCCACCGCCACGAAGTGCATGCCCATGTCCAGGTAGCGCCTGGCGTCGGCATGCACCGGCGCCAGGATGCCCACCGCCTTGCCCTGCGCCGACACGCGCTGGTACAGGTGGCGGATAGCGTCCTGCACCTCGGGATGGCCGGGATTGCCGAGATGCCCCAGCGCGGCGGCCAGGTCCGACGGACCGATGAACACGCCGTCCACGCCCTCCACCGAAGCAATCTCGTCCACCGCCTCGATGCCCGGCCGGCTTTCGATCTGCAGCAGCACGCAGATGTTGTCGTTGATGGTCTGCAGATAATTGGGCACCGTGCCGTAGCGGTTGCTGCGCTGCGCGCCGGCCACGCCGCGCATGCCCTGCGGCGGATAGCGCGTGGCCGCCACGGCGCGGCGCGCATCGGCCTCGGACTCGATGAAGGGGATCAGCAGGTTGTAGAAGCCGATATCCAGCATCCGCTTGATCTCGACCGGGTCATTCCACGACGGCCGCCCCACCGCCGCGCTGGCGCTGGATTGCAGCGCCTGCAACTGCTGCAGGAACATCGGCACCTCGTTGGGCGAGTGCTCGCCGTCGAGCAGCAGCCAGTCGAAATCGGCCAGCCCGGCCAGCTCGGCCGTGATGTGGCTGGACATGCACATCCAGAATCCGATGAGCCGCTCGCGCGCCAGGATGCGCTGGCGGAAACGGTTGGGCAAGGGTGAATCCATTATGGTCCTCTGTTGCTGCGCGATCCGCGCGGCGAACGCCAAGTCCGCCGCACGGCATGCCGGCGCGGCAGACCGGCGGAAAACAATGCCGCAAGAATCAATCAATCCATGCGGGCGCCCGACGCCTTGGCGGCCTGGCCCCACTTGGCGATTTCACTGGTGACGAAGCCGGAGTAGGCTTGCGGGTCGCTGCCCACCACCACGAAGCCCACGCTCTCCAGCTTCTGCCGCATCTCGGCCGAGGCCATGGCCTTGGCCGTCGCCTGGCTCAGGCGCTGGATCACGGCGGGCGGCGTCCTGGCCGGCGCCGACAGGCCGAACCAGGATTCGGCCGCGAAGCCTGGATAGCCGGACTCCGCCACCGTCGGCGTGTCGGGATACGCCGGATTGCGCTTGACGCTGGCCACCGCCAGCGCCCGCAGCTTGCCGGCCTGCACCTGCGGCAACAGGGTGTCCTGGTTGAGGAACAGCACCGTCACGCGACCGCCCAGCAGGTCCGTGATGGCCGCCGCGCCGCCCTTGTACGGCACGTGCACCAGATCGATCCTGGCCTGCTGCTTGAGCATTTCCATGGCCAGGTGGCCGGACGAGCCGCTGCCCGAGCTGGCGTGGGTGTACTTGTCCGGGCTCTCGCGCGCCAGCCGGATGAAGTCCGCGAAGGTCTTGCCCGGGAAATCCGGCGCCGCCACCAGCACGTTGGGGCCGGTGGCCAGCAGCGAGACATGCGCGAAGTCGCTGTCGCGGTAAGGCATGCTGGCGTAAAGCGCGTAGTTGATGGCGTTCGAGCCCACGCCCGACAGCAGCAGCGTGTAGCCGTCCGGCTCGGCCTTGGCCACCGCGTCCGAGCCGATATTGCCGTTGGCGCCGCCCTTGTTCTCGACGATGACAGTCTGGCCCAGATCCTTGGCCAGTTCGACCGCCAGCAGCCTGCCGATCGCGTCGGTGCTGCCTCCGGGCGGGAACGGCACCACCAGCTTGACGGGCCGCGTCGGCCATTGCCCCGTCTGCGCGTACAGCGCGGCGGGCGTCGCCGCGGCCGCCGCCACGATCAGCGCGGCCAGCGCCAGGCGCCGGCGCGCCGGCATTGCATTGCGTTCCATGTATGTCTCCTCCTTGTGTGCTTTTCGCCGGACCGTCTCGACATGAGCGGCCCGGTCGGGGGCGGCAGGCCCGCGCCGTCGGACGCGGCTTTGGGGGCATGCACGTTGCGACCCGTCTCCCGGGTCAATGAATCTCCGGTTCGCCCGTGGGTTCAGCGCGCGCTTCGGTCTGCAGAAAATCGAAATCGCAGCCCGTATCGGCCTGACCGATGTGCTTGAGGTACAGCACGCCATAGCCGCGCTCGAAGCGCGGCGGCGGCGCTTGCCAGGCCGCCTTGCGCGCCGCCAGCTCGGCGTCCGGCACAAGCAGGTTCAGGCTGCGGCCCGGCACGTCCAGCGCCACCATGTCGCCGTCGCGCACCAGCGCCAGCGGACCGCCCACATAGGCTTCCGGCGCCACGTGCAGCACACAGGCGCCATAGCTGGTGCCGCTCATGCGCGCATCCGAAATACGCACCATGTCGCGCACGCCCTGCTTGAGCAGCTTCTGCGGGATCGGCAGCTGCCCCCATTCCGGCATGCCCGGCGCGCCCTGCGGCCCGGCGTTCTGCAGCACGATGACGCTGTCGGCGCTGACGTCCAGCGCCGGATCGTCGATGCGCGCGGCCATGTCGTTGTAGTCCTTGAAGACCACCGCCGGGCCGGTATGCACCTGCAGATGCGCCTCCATCGCCGGCGGCTTGATCACCGCGCCGTCCGGCGCCAGGTTGCCGCGCAGCACGGCCAGGCCGTCGCGCTCGACCAGCGCCTGTCCGCGCGCGCGGATCACGTCGTCGTTGAACACGCGCGCGCCGGCGATGTTCTCGCCCAGCGTGCGGCCATCGACGGTGCGCTGCGACAGGTCCAGCAGGTCGCCCAGCTGCACCAGCAGCGCGCGCAGGCCGCCCGCGTAATAGAAATCTTCCATCAGGTACTTGCCGGCGGGCCGCAGATTGGCCAGCACCGGCGTGGTCCGCGCCAGATGGTCGAAACGGTCCAGGTCCAGGCCGAAGCCGCTGCGCCGCGCCATCGCGATCAGGTGCACCACCGAGTTGGTCGAGCCGGACAGGGCCAGCACCGTGCGCACCGCGTTGTCATAGGACGCGGCGGTCAGCAGGTCCGAAGGCTTGAGGTCTTCCCAGACCATTTCGACGATGCGCTTGCCCGACAGGCTCGCCATCTGCGCGTGGCGCGAGTCGGGCGCCGGAATCGAGGAGTAGCCCGACAGGCACATGCCCAGCGCCTCGACCGCGGCGGTCATGGTGGAGGCCGTGCCCATGGTCATGCAATGGCCGGGCGAACGGGCGATGCCGTCCTCCACGCCCTGCCAGTCTTCCTCGGTGATATTGCCCGCGCGCAGCTCGGCCCAGTACTTCCAGGTGTCGGACCCGGAGCCCAGCGTGTTGCCGTTCCAGTTGCCGCGCAGCATGGGGCCGGCCGGCACGAACAGCGTGGGCAGGTCCATCGACACCGCGCCCATCAGCAAGGCCGGCGTAGTCTTGTCGCAGCCGCCCATCAGCACGCAGCCGTCGGCCGGATAGGAGCGCAGCAGCTCCTCGGTTTCCATGGCCAGCAGGTTGCGGTACAGCATGGTGGTGGGCTTCTGGAACGGCTCGGACAGGCTCATGGCCGGCATTTCCACCGGAAAGCCGCCGGCCTGCCAGATGCCGCGCTTGACCTCTTCCACGCGCTGCTTGAAGTGGCTGTGACAGGGGTTGATGTCGCTCCAGGTGTTGATGATGGCGATCACCGGCTTGCCCGCGTAGTCGGAGCGGTGATAGCCCATCTGCGCCGTGCGCGAACGGTGGCCGAACGCGCGCAGGTCCTTCACGCCATACCAGCGATGGCTGCGCAGTTCCTCGGGAGTCTTGCGGGTCTTGGGTTTGGAAGAATCGCTCATTTGTCTGCTCTTGGTCCTCTGCGCTTGTTGTGCCGCGCTTGGGTGGTGAAAATCCTGTTGCCGCGCTCAGTCGCGCTCGCGGTCCACCAGCCGGTGCCGCGCCCGGCCCAGGTGGAACTGCATGGCCACGCGCGCGTGCTCGCCGTCCTGCGCGCGGATGGCCGCGAGTATGGTGGCGTGCTCGTCCAGCACGGTCTGGGCGCGCTGGCGCGAGCCGGTGCGCGTGAGGCTGAGCGTCAGGCGCATGAAGCCGCTGATGGAATCGTGAATGCTCTCCAGCACGCCCAGATAGAAGTCATTGCCGCTGGCTTCGGCGATGCTGGCGTGGAACGCCAGATCGGCCTCGGCCGACATGCGCCCCTGCGCCAGCGATTCGGCGAAGGCCTGGTGCGCCTCCTCGATCTTGCGCAACTGCTCGTCGGTGCGGCGCAGGGCCGCCAGGCGCGCGGCATCGCCTTCCAGCGCCACCCGCACCTCCTGCGCGCGCAGATAGGCGCTAACGTGCTCCACGTCGCTGAAGGTCTTGAGCCTGGGCGCGGGCTGGTGGCTGACGAAGGTGCCCAGCCCCTGATGCGCCGTGACCAGCCCGTCGGCGCGCAGACGCAGCAGCGCCTCGCGCACCACCGGCCGCGAAACGCCGTAGCGTTCGGAGATTTCGTTCTCGGAAGGCAGCTTGTCGCCGACGCTGAGATTGCCCGAGACGAGCTGTTCGAAGATCTGGCCGTAGAGCTGGTCCGCTAGCCGCACGCGATGGCGACGCTCCAGCGGCTGCGCGGTTTCCGCGTCCGCGGGCGCTTGCAGCGCGCTTGGCGAGGGGGTCGGTTTTCGGGCCACGGAATCTCCTTCGGCATCGGGCGTAAAGACAGCGCACATCGTACCGTCAAATGCGAGCCCGACGGACGATGCACAGGCTCACGCCGCCATGGTTTCCCGGTCCCACGCGGCCAGCGCGCGCGCCACCGGCGCCACGCGTTCGCGTTCGGCGGCGGACAGCCCCGTCAGCAAGGGCAGCATCGGCCCCATGTCGGCCACGCCGGCCAGTGTCACCGCATCGTGCAGCACGCGGATGGGGCTGATGCCGTCGCGGCAGTCCTCCAGACCCAGGTAGCGCCGGCGCACGCTGTCGGCCTCGTCGTAGCGCCCCTCGGCCAGCAGCCGCAGCAGGCGCATGGAACCCCGCGGCGCCACGCAGACCGAGCCGGACGTGAAGCTCGACAGGCCGAAATGCCGGTAATGCGCGATGGCCGGCCGCTCGCCGATGCCGCTGACGATCCAGCGCGCCTCGACCTCGCCCAGCAGCGCGCGCAGGTAGTCGTCGCGCAGCGGATCCTCTCGCACCACCGCGTACTTCAAGGCCACGATGCGGCCCTCCTCGATCAGCCGCGCGGCCGTCGCCGGCGCCAGGTAGCCGGCCGACTTGATGTAGACCACGGCCGGCTTGGCCAGCGCGTCTGTGAAGCGCCGCACGCCATCCGCCAGGCCATCGTCCGTGTACGGGAAGGACATGGGCAGCAGCATCGCCGTGGGAAAAGCGCGAGTGCGCAGCACCGCGGCCTGGTCCATCATCTTGCCGTAGTCCGGCCCCGCCGACGGCAGGATCCAGGTGTCGGGGCCTGCCAGCGCGGCCAGCATATCCACGATGCGCGCGTACTCGCCCAGCCCCACGTTGTAGAAGTTGGCGTTGCCGCCGTACATGACGCTGCGCACGCCGCCGGCCTCCAGATGCGCCAGCAGCGCCCGGTTCGCGGCCTCGTTCAGCGATAGGTCCGCGCGGCGCGCCAGCGGCGGCACCGCGATGACCGAGCGTCGCAGGTCCTGGTGGGTGACCGGGGAGGTTTTCATGGGCGGCTCCGGGCAGGTTCGCTTGTCGGATGATCAAGGCAGGCACAGCATACTTGATTGACAAGTTAAAGCTCAATACCCATCTTTGTTTTACAAGCTGTCCCGGCAGGATGCCGCGCCTTGCGCGCCGGCGTCATGAGCGACAGGAACAAGGCTCGCTTTTTTTATCCTTGCCTGGCCATGCGCCGCAGCGCCTGCGGCGGCTGGCCGTAGACACGCAGGAAGGTCCGCCGCATCCGTTCGCTGTCGGTAAAGCCTGCCCGTCGCGCGACGCTGTCGATACTGTCGGCGCCCGCCTCGAGGTGCGCGCGCGCCGCCTCCGCCCGAATGCGTTCGACCGCCTTGGCGGGCGTTTCGCCGGTCTCGGCCTTGAAGCTGCGCAGGAACTGGCGCGGGCTGACACAGGCCACGTCGGCCAGATGCTCGACAGTCAGCGCCGCGCCAAGATTCCCGCGGATGTGCTCCAGCACGACGCGGATGCGTTCGCTGTCGGGCGCCAGGTCCTGCAGCGCCGAGAACTGCGACTGGCCGCCCGAGCGGCGGTGGTAGACCACCATCTCGCGCGCCGTGGCGCCCGCCACCTCCGCGCCCAGGTCGGATTCGACCATCGCCAGCGCGAGGTCTATGCCGGCGGTAATGCCGGCCGAGGTCCACGTATCGCCATCGCAGACGTGGATCCGGTCGGCGTCGACTCGCACGTCCGGATGGTTGCGCGCGAGGTCGGCGGCATGACGCCAGTGAGTGGTGGCGCGCCGCCCATCGAGCAGGCCCGCGGCCGCCAGCACGAATGCGCCCGTGCAGACGCTGGCCAGGCGCCGGCCGGCCTGGCGATGCGCGTGCAGATACCTGCGCATGGCCGGGGTGACGGCGGCCGCGCGCGCGCCCTCGCCGCCCGGCACCACCAGCGTGCCTGAAGGCGCGTCGCGCCAGGATCGAGTCAGGACTTCGACCCCGCAAGAACTCCGCACCGGGCCGCCACGCTCCGACACGACGTGAACCGCATAGGCCGGACCGGCGGCGGTGCGCGCCTGCTTGCCGGCGGTCTGGAACACCGCGGCAGGGCCAGACATATCCAGCAATTGGAAGTCCGGCACCAGCAGGAAGATGACGTCGTGTGGCATGGCGATTTTTGAGGGAATTATGTCATTTACGCCAGAGTTTGCGTCGATACAGTGAGGCCTGTCAAACCCGCCAGCCCCGCTTGCCGCGGCGCCCCCATACCGATCACTCCCCACCGATTCCGACATGCCCACGTCAGCCTCCCCCACCACCGGCCACCGCAACGCCCGCGTCCTGGCCATCTGCCAGGGCCTGTTCGTCGCCGCCATTTCCATCGACCTGACGCTGACCGCGTTGACCGGCCACATGCTCGCGCCCAACAAGGCCTTGTCGACCCTGCCATTCGCGCTGATCACGGTGGCCGGCGCAGTGGTCACCTGGTTTGCCTCCTTGCTGATGCAGCGCATCGGCCGGCGCAGAGGGTTCACATTGGGCGCACTGGCCGGCGCGGCGGGCGGCGGTTTATCGGTATGGGCCGTGTTTCATGCCGATTTCTGGGCGTTCTGCGCCGGCACCGCGCTCGTCGGCGTATTCCAGGCCTTTGCCCAGTATTACCGGCTGGCGGCGGCGGACACGGTCGAGCCCGCCGCCAAGAGCCGCGCGATCTCGGTAGTGATGGCGGGCGGCGTCATCGCCGCCATTGCCGGCCCGGCATTGGCCGCCTGGAGTCGCGACCTTTTCGCGCCGGTAGCCTTCGCCGGCGCGTATTTGATGGTGGCCCTGCTGGCGTTGCTGTCGGCCGCGCTGCTGTGGGTCGGCTATCGCGACGCCGAAGCGCCTGCCGCCGCAGGCGAGACCCAGGCCGGCCTGCCCGCGCGGCCGCTGCGCGAAGTGGCCCGCCAGCCGGTGTTCGTCGCCGCGCTTGCCAACAACGTGGTGGGGTCGGTTTCGATGATGTTCATCATGACCGCCGCGCCGCTGGCCGCCGTGGCGTGCAGCCACGGCATCGGTGACGGCGCCAACATCATGCAATGGCACCTGGTCGGCATGTACGCGCCGGCTTTCTTCGCCGGCGCGCTGATCCAGCGCTTCGGCCTGCCGCGGGTGCTGGGCGCCGGCATGCTGCTGAACGTCGCGTGCTCGCTGATCGCGATGACGTCGCCGTCGCTGCCCGCGTTCTATGCGGCGTTGTTCTGCCTGGGGGTGGGATGGAACTTCATGTTCGTCGGCGGCACCACCCTGCTGGCGCAGTCCTACCGTCCGTCGGAACGCGCCCGCGCGCAAGGCGCGGCCGAGATGCTGCGTTATGCCGCCACCGCGCTGGCCACCCTGGCGGCCGGACCGGCGCTGGACGCCTTCGGGTGGCCAGCGCTGAACGCGGCCATGCTGCCGGTGGTGCTGGCGGCCGGTCTGATGACATGGTGGTGGGCGCGTGGGCCGGCCCGGGGCGCAGCGGTGGCCGGGTCGGATTGACCCGGCGGGCCACGCCAATTCAAAGATGGGTGCGGGCAGAAACGCCACGCGATCGAAACACCGCGGCTTCTGTCGAAACGATCGCCTTCGCTGCCGCCGGCTCTGGCCAACGTCGGCGAGGGCGATCGACTGCCCGCGCTAGTGCGAAGCGGGAGCGCTCACGCCCACACCGGTCTGGCTGCGCACATACAGATCGAAGAATCGTGCGCGCTCCGATGCCGCCGCTTCGCTACGATCCAACAACGAAACGACGATGGCGACGGCGAATGCCAGGGGCATCGAGAACAGCGCCGGCTGTTCATACGGAAAGAGCGCGTCCGCGTAGCCCAGAACGTTGACCCACACGGATTTCGAGGCGCAGACCAGGGCGACGGCGGACACCAGACCGGTGTATCCGCCAGCCAGCGCTCCCCTTGTTGTGAGGCCTCGCCAGAACATCGACAGGAAGAGGACGGGAAAATTGGCCGAAGCCGCCACGCCGAATGCGATGGCCACCATGAAAGCGACATTCACTTTCTGGAAGACGATGCCCAGCAGGATGGCCACGACACCCAGTGCCAGCGTCGCAAACTTCGTGAGCCGCAGTTCCTTGGCTTCGTCCGCCACGCCTCGACAGATGACGTGAACATAGAAGTCGCGCGCGATCGCCGATGCCCCGGCAAGCGCCAGACCCGACACGACGGCCAGAATGGTGGCAAACGTGATCGCCGCGAGGAAACCGAACATCAAGTCACCGCCCACGGCATGTGCAAGGTGCATCGCCACCATGTTTCCCCCGCCCAGCAACTTGCCATTGATGTCGCCAGCCTCGAAGAACCTCAAGTCCTGGCTGACAATGACAATGGACGCCAGCCCCAGAATCAGCAGCACATTGAAGAAATATCCGATGAAGCCACTGGCGTACAGCACGGATTTCCTAGCTTCCTTTGCATCCTTCACCGTGAAGAATCGCATCAGGATATGAGGCATCCCCGCCGTGCCGAATATGAGACCAAGGCTCAACGAAATCGCGGCGACGGGATCTCCCAGAAGCTTGCCCGGCATCAGCAACGCTGCCCCACTCCGGTGAATCTCCATGGCCTTGGAAACCAGCGTCTCGAAATCGAAGTCGAATTTCGAGAACGCGAGCAAGGCCACGATCGTGCCACCGATCAACAACAGAAACGCCTTGGTGATCTGCACCCACGTGGTGGCCACCATCCCCCCGAAAATGACGTATGCCATCATCAGGAAGCCGACAATGATCAGCGCCCAGTTGTATTCAAGCCCGAACAGGAGCTTGATCAACTGACCCGCGCCAACCATCTGGGCGATCAGATAGAAGCAGACCACGACCAGGGAGCCCAGCGCCGACATGGCGCGGATCGGACGCTGCGCCAGGCGGTACGACGTGACATCCGCGAAGGTGAATTTACCCAGGTTCCTCAACCGATCGGTCATCAGAAGCAGCAGCACCGGCCAACCGGTAAAGAACGCGATCAGATAGATATAGCCGTCGATGCCATCCGTGTAGATGATCGCGGTGATCCCCAGCAGCGTCGAGGCGGACATATAGTCTCCCGCCAGGGCCAGCCCATTCTGCATGCTGCTTATGCCGCCACCCGCGCTGTAGAAATCCGAAGCGGAACGGCTCCGCTTCGCCGCCCATACGGTGATTCCCAGCGTGAACAGCACAAAGCAAAAGAACAGCGCGATGGCGTGCAGGTTGACGGGCTGGCGCGACGTTTCCCCGATCGCGACATCCGCCCAGGCCAAGGGAGACGCCAACGCCGTTCCCATGAAAAGAACCGAGAACTTTCCGGCGCGGCTCATTGCGCCCTCCCATCACCAGCCTTCTCCACGAGGTGGCGGAGCATCGGGTCGAACTTGCCGTTCGCAAACGACACATAAATCGTGGAGATGATCAGGAACAGCAGGAACAAGGCCAACTCGGCGGCAATGCCCACCGTCAGCCCGCTGCCGGCAAAAAACGGCTTGGCAGCGAATCCCGGCATGAGGCAGACCACGCCCAGAAATCCGAAATACCCAATGAAAATAATGGACAACAGCGAGCAAACAAGACGATTCCTGCCGGAAACCAGTTTCGAGAAATTCTTGTTGGCATATATCTTCTCAATTTGCAGCGAGACTTCCGCGGCGGCCTTGTTTACCTGAATAGGCACGGAATGGCTATCAGACAAAACTGTCTCCTTTGGATTTCAGACAATCGCGGGCGCTCGCGGCGTCCGTCATTGCCTGCACTGGAATTTATTTTTTGTATATGAATGCTCGACTTCCGGCGCCCCATGGAAATCGCACTTCGGCCGCACCTCCGACGGCCTCCTTTCCGCATCGCGGCTGGCGCATGAACCATTGATTCGGGAAGCGATGCCGCATTCCTGCGGCATCGCTCTGCGCGCTAACTGGCTTTTCGCGCTTCGGCCAGTTGCTTCAGATAGGTATCCTGGATATACCGGGTATGGATCTTGGCCTGCGCGAAGTCAGGACTGCCGATCAGCTGAAGATGGAATTCACGGGTCGTTTGCACGCCGTCGATTTCAAGCTCCTGAAGCGCGCGCTGCATCCGCGCGATCGCTTCGGCCCGCGACTCCCCCCAGCAAATTACTTTGCCCAGGAGCGAGTCATAGAAGGGCGGCACGACATAGCCGGAGAAAATATGGCTATCCATACGCACGCCGATGCCGCCAGGCGGGGAATACCGCTGCACCTTGCCGGGCTTGGGCTGGAAATCCTGTTCCGGGTCTTCGGCATTGATGCGGCACTCGATCGCGTGACCGTGCAGCCGGACGTCAGCCTGAAGCAGCTCGATGCGCTCCCCCGACGCAATGCGGATCTGCGCCTTGACCAAGTCAATGCCGCAGACCATTTCGGTGACAGGATGCTCGACCTGGATCCGCGTGTTCATTTCCATGAAGTAGAAGCGCTGCGATGCGGGATCGAGAATGCACTCGATCGTGCCGGCGCTTCGATAGTTCACGTGCTTGCACAGGCGGACCGCCGCCTCGCCGATCTGCGCGCGCAGCGACGCGCTCAATACCGGCGACGGACTCTCCTCGACAAGCTTCTGATTCCGACGTTGAGAGGAACAGTCCCGCTCGCCCAGATGCAGGATATTGTGCCCATCGCCCAGCACCTGGATCTCGATGTGCCGGATATCGGTCAGGAATTTTTCCAGATACATGGCGCCATTGCCGAACGCAATGGTTGCTTCGCGCGAGGCTTCGAGAAACGCCTTCTCGATCATCGACGGATCGTTGACAACCCGCATTCCTCGCCCGCCGCCGCCCGCCGACGCCTTCAACAGCACGGGATAGCCGATGCGCTCGGCAATCGCTGCCGCTTCCGCGGCCGAGGCCACCACGCCTTTGGAACCGGGAGTGGTCGGCACGCCGGCCTCTTCGGCCAGCTTCCTCGCCGTGGCCTTGTCTCCCATCGCGCGTATCGAAGCGCCGGTCGGCCCCACGAAAATGAAGCCCTCCGCTTCGACGAGATCGGCGAAATCGGCGTTCTCCGAGAGAAATCCATAACCCGGATGAATCGCGTCCACGCCCAGCGCCGACGCCGCCGCGAGTATCCGCCGTGCGTCCAGGTAACTCTCTTGCGGCTTGGGACCGCCAATGCACACCGAACGGTCCGCCATGCGAACGGCGAGCGAATCCCTGTCGGCCTCGGAGAAGACCTGAACCGTTTCAATGCCCAACTCGCGACATGCGCGCAGAATGCGAACGGCGATTTCGCCACGGTTCGCAACCAGCAGCCGCTTGATCTTCGACCCCATCTACACACCCCTCTCAGTTGGCAGGCTCGATCACGATGAGAGGCTGTCCGTATTCCACCGTGTCCCCATCAGAGACCAGGATGTCCCGGACAACGCCACCGGACTCCGCGGAAAGTGCGTTCATCAACTTCATGACTTCAATGATGCACACCGTTTCGTGCGCGGCAATCGTGTCTCCGACGCCGACAAAGGGTTTCGCGCCCGGTTCCGGCGCGCAGTAGAACGTTCCGACCATGGGCGCGCGGACCGTCACGAAATGGGCGGGCCATTCCTTGCGGGCATTGGCGGCGCTTGCCGCCGCCACGTTCGATGCTGCCGCGGGAGCACTGATCGCCGCTTGCGGCGCTGGTTCCGCGCGCGCAACGGCAAGCTCGGGAGCGGGGGCTGAACGCTGCGCCTGGGTTGCGACATCGGAAAGCGGCGCATGCTTGCTCAGCGAAATCTCGATGTCGTTGTAGCGCAATCGAAACTCGCCGAACTTGTCGGCTTCCTCGACGAGCTTGATGATTTCCCTGACGTCCTGGTAGGTGAGTGTCTTGTCGGTCATTCAATTTTCTCCTGGAGTGGATTTGGGTATTTCAGGATCCCACGATGTTCAATTGGAAATCGCCGTGCGAAATATGCACGCGACCGATCTTGGGACGCTGCGAGAGATGCTTGAGCAAGGCGACGATGGAATGCTCGTGCTGATACTCATACGTGGTCGACCCTTTCTCGCGCAGCATGTCGTCGACCTGAGAACCCGCGAACATGTATCGCAGCAGTCGCTCATCGTCCGACGCCGACGGATATTTCTTGCGAAGCGCGGCGACCGCGGGCTCGGGTGCGACCGGCTTCAATGCGATCTGCTTCGAGCCATTCTCGACGATGCGATCGAGCACGTCGGGGGCGACAGGCGCCAGGAGCTTCCCGTAGTATCCCAACGCATATTTCTTGATCTCATTCGGCACGACGCGATATCGCTCGCCGTGAACCACGTTGAGTACCGCCTGGGTCCCGACCAATTGCGCAAAGGGCGTGATCATGATCGGGTAGCCCAACTCCTCGCGCACCCTGGCCACTTCCTCGAGCAGCTGATCGAACCGGTCGGAAAGACCAGCCTCGGCCAATTGCGATTTGAAATTGCTCAGCATGCCGCCCGGCATCTGGTGCTGGTAATGAAACGCGTCATACTCCAGCACCTCGCCTACAGGCTTTCCCTCCGCCTCGGCGATACGCCTGAAATGCTCGCCCACATGATCGACCGTCAGGTCGTCGATCGGCACGTCGTAACCCATCAGCCTGAGGTTTCGGGCGACGCTTTGCGTGGCGGGTTGAGCCGCGCCGTTCGCCAGCGGCGCGATGGACGTATGCAGGATATCCGCGCCGCACTTCACCGCCTCCAGGTACACCAGCGGCGCGAGTCCGGTCAGACAGTGGCTGTGAATCTCCAGCGGCATGTCGCCGATCACCCGCTTGATCGCGGGGACAAGCGTCCGGATCCGATCGATCGTCAGCAGGCCAGCGGCATCCTTGAGCATGATCCCGTCGATGGCCTTGCTCTGTACCAGTTCGCGCGCGGTCTTGACGTACAACTCGTCCGTATGGACAGGGCTGAGCGAGTACGACAAGGCGCCGAACGTCGTGACCCCCAAGCGCTTGGCAACGCGCGTGGACGCCAGAATGTTCTCAACGTCATTCAGGCCGTCGAAGGCGCCGACGATGCGAAAGCCATTCGCCACGGCCCGCTCGACCCACAACTCCAGAATGTCGTCGGGCAAGGTGTCGAACGTCATCAGGTTCTTGCTTCGGACAAGAAAGCGCAACGGCGTGTTCTGCACCTTGCTGCGCATCAACCTCACCCGCTCCCAGGGGTCCTCCTTCAGGTAGCGGACGCTGACGTCGAATTGAATCGGCGCGACCAGGTCTATCTGCGCAAAGCCTGCCTTGTCCATGGCTTCCGCCACGGGCAGCATGTGCGCCGTCTTCATGCGTGTCGCCCAAAGGCACTGATGGGCATCGCGCAGCGTGGTGTCAACGATGCCGATCTTCTTGCGTTGCACGTCCATGGATGTCTCCTCTAATGTTCAATTACTATATAGTAATAGAGGAAAAGCAAGACTTCAGATCAGTGTTTTCCCTGATTTTTTCGGCTGATCTTTCGAAAAAACAGGGGTACATAGAGAAGCAGACCATCCGGACGGTCATAGCAAGAATTCAATACTATGGTGTATAAGAACCTCCAACTTGACGGACGTCAGAGCCGGAACCTCATGGCATGGGAGGTCGACCCACCGCGCGGCCAGCGATGGCGGACAGCCGCCCCATGGGACGATTCCGCGCAAGGCCGCGGGATGCATGGATCAGCTGGCGCCGCGCGCGGTGGCCACCATGGTGAGCGTCAGATGGGATATCGCGATGGACTGATCGGCTGCTGTTGATGCTTTTTCTAATAATGGAAGGCATCAAACAGAGCATGGTGCGCGGCGCATTCGCGCGGAGAGACCCGGCGGCCGGAGTCGAAGGCCGTGGGGCATCGCCTTTGGCGGATATCGAGCCAATACTCCCTCAGCGCATCCGACCCGGCGCCAGGGCAGCCGTCCGGGTGGCCGCCCCCCTCAGAAAACGTCGGCGCTGGAATTCAGATGCACAGACGCAGCCCGCCCGCGGGCAAGAACAGCTGCTGGTAGAAAACCGGCTGCCCGGCGGAGGTGCTCCCCATTATTTCCACATGGGTGCCATAGACCTTTCCAGACATATCGAGCTCGCCGACGATGCTCTTTGGAAGCGCCACGGTGCGAACCGACTTGATGACATTGGATGCCGAAACCTTATATATTTTCTTGGTCAATTGCACGAAATTCTCTCCTTTCATGCTGTCCAGGTCGGCCTCCATGAAATACGGAAATCTGTTTACGTCCGCAAAGTACTGACTGATGAATGCATAGTCTTCGGCGACGATCTTTCTATCAAGGCGAACGATCTCGCAATCGTTGGCATCACCACGCAACCAATGCGCCCACAGCGCATCGGACTCGACCTGAATCCGCCGCAACACCGTGCTCGTCATGGGAACGAATCGGGTCCCGTCAACCGAGAGCACTCGATAAATCCATGGCTCCCCCAAGCGCTTCTCTCTGGGAATAATGAACGTCCCAGCCCCTCTTTTTCTCTGGACGTACCCGCTGCTGACCAACGAGCCGACGGCCTTTTGAATCGTTCCGAGACTGAACGGAACCAGCGCCGCCATCTCCTGCTCGGTGGGGAACTTCTCCCCATCGCGCCAGTAACCGTCCTCGATCGCGGCGATGAAAACCTCTTTGAGATACTCGTGCTTTACGGGGTTGTCTGATACCTGAACCTGATACAACTCGAAGAAATTATTGGATTTCATATTAGACAACGCATCTTTCATATCCGGCTTGCGACGCGACTCACTCAGACCAGGCCGATTGGCCTGTCCGCCCCTGCGGAGCCGCATTCATTTTGGAAAACCAAGATCAAAAATATTCTGAATATCCGGGAATCCATATGGCTGGACTCCCCTCCCCCCGAACAATAACCCAGACCGATGGGCCCGGCGCATTCAATAGCCCGCAGGGCCGAACAACCGATGAAAAGCATCGACGCCGCGCCCGTCGTTCGCAAGGCCGGACACAGCGCGGGCGCCACGCCATGGGACGCGCGACAGTCCAAGATGGACAAGGAGCCAGCAGCCTCCTGAGGCCGCCCCCGGCCACTGCGCCCGAATCAAGTAGCATGGACCTTTCGCCACCCACTTGTACGACAACATGACCACCAAGCCTCGCATCATCCAGGTCGGTTCGCTGGCCGGTTCCCCCTCCGCCAACCAGACCTTGGCCGACCGCTACGACGTCGTCGAACTCTGGAAATTCCCCGACCGCAAGGCCGCCCTGGCCGAACACGGCAAGGGCATCACGGCCATCGTCACCTCGGCCAACTTCGGCGCCAATGCCGAGCTGATCAACGCCCTGCCGGACCTGAAGGCCATCTGCAGCTGGGGCGTGGGCTATGAAACCATCGACGTGGCGGCGGCGCAGGCGCGCGGCGTGCAGGTCAGCAATACGCCCGACGTGCTGACCGACTGCGTGGCGGACCTGGCCTGGGGCCTGTTGATCGCGGCGGCGCGCCGCATGGGCCAGGGCGAACGCTTCGTGCGCAGCGGGCAGTGGGGCCAGATTCACGGCAGCATTCCGCTGGGCATGCGCGTCAGCGGCAAGAAGCTGGGCATCGTCGGCCTGGGCCGCATCGGCGACGCCATCGCCAAGCGCGGCGCGGGCTTCGACATGCAGGTGCGCTATCACAACCGCAGGAAGCGCGACGACGTGGCATACGGCTACGAAGCCTCGCTGGTCGAACTGGCGCGCTGGGCCGATTTCCTGATCGTGGCCACGGTGGGCGGCGCGGGCACGCGCCATCTGGTGAACCAGGAAGTGCTGGAAGCGCTGGGGCCCAAGGGCATCGTCGTGAACATCGCGCGCGGCCCGGTCATCGACGAAACCGCGCTGGTCGCCGCGCTGGAAGCGGGCAAGCTCGGCTGGGCCGCCCTGGACGTGTTCGAGCACGAGCCCAAGGTGCCGCAGGCGCTGCTGGGCAGCGACCAGGCCGTGCTGCTGCCGCATATTGGCAGCGCCACGCTGGAAACGCGCCAGGACATGGAAAACCTGATGCTGGAGAATCTGCGCGCGTTCTTCGAGACGGGCCGCGTGGTGACGCCGGTGGAGTAGGTCCCCCCCGAGCGCTGCGCGCTCCCCCCAGGGGCGCAGCAGCGGACCGGAGGGTGAGCCCACCCCAAAGCGCTACGCGCTTTCCCCTCAAGGGGCGCCGCTGCGGCCCGGCGAAGCCGGCTCCGCGCGGCCCCGCTTGGGGGCACCTGGTTCTTGCAAGCGAAGTTGATGCGTAGCAGTTGTGCCGGGACACCGGAATGAAAAAAGCCTCCCGGCGCCCATACCGGGAGGCTTTTGAGTTTCCGGGCGGCGACGGCGCCGCGTCGGAATCTCTTTTGCAAAGGAACTGCGGGTGTGGCCCGCGCCGGCTTACTTGGCCGGCGTGGTCGCCGGCGTCATCGCGCCGGCCTTGTCGGTCTTGTCCATCTTGTCGGACTTGGCGGCGGCGGGCTTGGCGGCTGCCGGCTTGGCCGAGGTCTTGTCGGCCTTGTGGTGTTTGCCCGTGTGTTCCATCTGACTCTTGGTTTCGCCCGGCTTGGCGGTCGCGTCCGCGGCGAAGGCCGCCGGCGCCGCCGCGAGACCCAGGCACAGCGCCGAGGTGGAAAGGAACGCGGCAATACGGGAGTGGGTCGTCATGTCATGTACTCCTGAATGATCAAAGGCCCAGGGCCTTCTTCCAGCAAGGTGCGGCGAGGTGTTCACCGCAAGCCCCGTACTTCGTTGGAATGCAGACCGGCGCGAAGGTTCTGCGCGGAACCAGAAATTTTCCCGCGCTAACGCTTGGTCATGAGATCGTGACAATCATGCTTCGAATGCCAGCAGCGCAACCGTGGCGAACAGCATGAGCGCGAAGCAGGCTCTCAGCCGGCGTTCAGGCAGACGATAGGCCAGGCGCACGCCCACCGGCACGAAGGCGAGGCTGCCCACGGCCAGCGGCGCGCCCACCATCCAGTTGGCCTGCCCGGCCCAGGTGTACGTGATGAGCGCGATGGTGGAGCCGGGTATCACCATGCTCAGGGCCAGCGCCTGCGCGGTGGTTTGCGGCAGGCGGAACACCGAGGTGATGATGGGCACGGCCAGCACCGCGCCGCCGACGCCGAAGAATCCACCGAGCGTGCCGCACAGCATGCCCAGCGCGCTGGCGCGGCGCGGCGTGAAGACAGGCGCGGCGGTCTGCGGCGAAGCCTCCTTGCTTGCGTTCTTGTTCCGATCCTTGCGCGCGCCCTTGCCGGCATCGCGGGCCGCCGTCGACCTCGAGGCGCGCCAGGTCTGCCATACATAGAACAGCGCGATGAAGAACAGGAACACCGCGAAGCTCAGGCGCAGGCTGCTTGAGTCGATGCCCAGCGCCAACCGCGCGCCGAACCAGGTGAACACGACCGCGCCCGCCGCGCCGGCCGCGGCCACGCGCTTGTCGATCCGCACCTGCTGGTTGTACTTGCGCACGGCCATCATGATGGTGGGCAGCACCATGATCAGCGCCGTGCCCTGCGCCAGCTGCTGCGGCATGTCCATCAGCAGCACCAGCGCCGGAATCGCGATCAGCCCGCCGCCGATGCCCAGCACGCCGCCCATGAAACCGATGAGGCCGCCCGCGGCCAGGCACAGCACGATGACGAACAGATTCACAAGCGATCCTCAGCGCAACTTGTCCAGCGCGGCGTCGAGCCGGTCGACCGCCCAGATCTCCAGGCCCTCGATGGGCTGGCGCGGCGCGTTGGCCTTGGGGATCAGCGCCACGCTGAAGCCCAGTTTGGCGGCCTCGCGCAAACGCTCTTGTCCGCGCGGCGCGGGCCGGATTTCGCCGGCCAGGCCGACTTCGCCGAACGCGATCAGTCCGCGCGGCAGCGGCCGGTCGCGCAGCGACGACATGATGGCGAGCAGCACCGGAAGGTCGGCCGCCGGCTCGGTGATGCGCACGCCGCCGACGGCGTTGACGAACACGTCCTGGTCGAAGGTGGACACGCCCGCGTGCCGGTGCAGCACCGCCAGCAGCATGGCCAGGCGGTTGCCTTCCAGGCCCACGGTCAGGCGCCGCGGATTGGGCGCGTGCGAGCTATCCACCAGCGCCTGGATCTCGACCAGCAGCGGCCGCGTGCCTTCCTGCGTGGCCATCACGCAGGAGCCGGCGACCTGCTGCTCGTGCTGCGACAGGAACAGCGCGGACGGATTGGCCACGCCGCGCAGGCCACGGTCGGTCATGGCGAACACGCCCAGCTCGTTGACCGCGCCGAAGCGGTTCTTGAACGCGCGCACCAGCCGGTACGAGGAATGCGTGTCGCCCTCGAAGTACAGCACCGTGTCGACGATGTGCTCCAGCACGCGCGGCCCGGCCAGCGCGCCGTCCTTGGTGACGTGGCCGATCATGACGATGGCGATGCCGGTCTGCTTGGCCAGCCGCGTCAGCTGCGCGGCGCATTCGCGCACCTGCGACACCGAACCGGGCGCGGCGGTCAGCTCGCCGCTGTACAGCGTCTGGATCGAGTCGATCACGGCCACCGTCGGCTTCTGCTCGGACACGGCGGCCTGGATCGCCTCCAGCCGGATCTCGGCCAACAGGTTGACGTTGCCGGTGGCCAGGCCCAGCCGGCGGGCGCGCAGCGCGACCTGCTCGGCCGATTCCTCGCCGGTAACGTACAGCACCGAGGTGGTCTCGGACAGGGACGCCAGCGCCTGCAGCAGCAGCGTGGACTTGCCGATGCCGGGGTCGCCGCCGATCAGCACCACGGCGCCGGCCACCAGGCCGCCGCCCAGCACACGGTCGAATTCATCGAGGCCAGTAGGCTGGCGCGGCGTCTCGCGGGCCTCGATCTCGGACAGGCTGCGCACCGGACTGCTGCTGGCCAGCGGCGCATACCGGTGGGCCGCCGCCGACGGGGCGGACGACTCCACGGTTTCCTCCAGCGTGTTCCAGGCATTGCAGTGCGGGCATTTGCCCTGCCACTTCGGGGTGGTGCCGCCGCATTCGGCGCAAACGTAGACGGTTCGATTCTTTGCCATCCCCCAGAGTTTACCGATATCCCTTCCCCTGCTTGGCGCTCGCGGCCACGGCATGTGGACGATTTCGCGTCACCAACCAGCACGGATGCCCCGGCTTGGTGCATGGATCTTTCAACAGACTTTCGAAAACCACAAGAATTCGAGAAACTGGGGGCCAGATACAAGAAATTAACTGCCGGATTTTTGCAAATCGCGCATAATCAGGCGATCACACGCAACGACAATCCGCCGGCCTTTAAGGCGGTGCCGGCGCCCGGTCCTGGTCCGGGCGCAATGGCGAAATCGCCGCGTGATCGCTGGGCGGCTTTCCAGGACGCCGCACTAAACCGGAACACGACCCAAGCCTGACGAGACCGCCGGACCACCGGCGCGGCGAACGCGAAGGTCAAACGTGCATGCGCCTTGCCACCGGGCGCATCCGCGAGGAGTACGCGCATGAGCACTACGTATCGCCCCCCATTCGACGAAGACGACGAGCTGGACCTGCGCGCCCTGTACCGTAAGACCAGATCCGGCAGTCCGGAACTGGACGCGGCGGTACGACGCAGCTGGCATCCCGGACATAGCTGGCACCCAGGCTGGGCCGCCGCCGCCTGCGCCTTCCTGGTCGCCGGCCTGTTCACCTGGACCAACATGCGCGAGAACGCCGACGCGCCGGACAGCAATCCGATCGCGCAACTGATGGCGCCCAGCGAATCAGGGACGGATAAAGATCGCCCCGCCGCCGCCGAGTCCGCCGTCGCTCAGCCCCAGGAAGCGCCGGCCGTGCAGCGCGCCGCGCTGCCCGCGCCGGAGTCCGCATTGCCGCCACAACAGGCCGCCCCCGCGGCCGAAGCGTCAGCGCCTGGCGCCGCCCAGCCCGAGGCGGCCGCGCAGGAACCCGCCCAGGCGCAGGCGGCCCTGAGCGACGAAGAGATCGAGTCACGGCTGGCTCATATCCGCAGCCTGATGCAGGACGATCAACAGGAAGATGCCGCGCACGCGCTGCAGGAACTGCGCCAGGCCGTTCCCGACCTGACCGTACCGGACGACCTGCAGGAACTGGCCCAGCAGCATCCCGCCTGACCGTCGTCCCGGTCCAGGCACGGGCGGCGCAAGGCCGCCTGACCATACCTGTCATCCTCCTTACGCCGGACCCCTGTTTCATGCGGGTCCGGCGAGAAATTGCGGGTAAGAACCGGCGGCTTCTTGCTAACATAGCCGCCATGAGTCCGAGCTTCCACCACCGCAATCTCCCCCATCTGCTGCTGTACGCGCGCGAAACCCTGATGGCACATTTCCGGCCCTTGCTGCATGCGGCCGGCGTCACCGAACAGCAGTGGCGGGTCCTGCGCACGCTGAGCGAAGTCGGCTCGATGGAGCCCAATCAGATCGCGCGCAGCTGCCAGATCCTCAGCCCCAGCCTGACCCGCATGCTGGCCGGCATGGAAGAGCAAGGCCTGATCAAGCGCGCGCGTTCCAGCCAGGACCAGCGCCGCCAGGAAATCTCGCTGACGTCCAAGAGCAACAAGCTGATCGACCGCATGCGACCGCAGGTCGACGCCAAGTACGAAGAACTCGAAGCCCGCATCGGCAAGGAACTGCTGGACCGGCTCTACCGCGATGTGGACGCCATGGTCGAGCAGGTCCGCCGCGACGCGGAGTAAGGCCGGCGGGCGCCGGTCCGCGCCGCGCGCTCAGGCCGGCACCGGAAAGACCGCGTTCAGCTGGCCCGTGCCGGAGCTGGCGAAGTACTCGGTGACGATCTCCGCCGGCTGGTCGTAGGCATCCCAGCCCAGCAGGCCCAACAGCATGGCGGTATCGTGCATGCCGCCCTCGCCCACGCACAGGTCCGCGTATTCCGGCAGCATGGCGCAAAAGGTCTTCCAGTCGCCCTGGCGCCACAGCTCCACCACGCGCAAGTCCACCTGCCGGAAGAACTCCCGGCTGATCTCGTGCATGGTGGCTTCGCCGCTGCCGTTGTCGTTGAAGCGATGCGACAGCGAGCCGCTGGCCAGCACCGCCACACGGCTGTCGCTCTGCTCGATCGCCTGGCGCAGCGCGGCGCCGAAGCGTCGGCTGTCCTCCAGCGTGTGCCAGGCGCACCAGGCAGCCACCGACACCACCTTGAAACGGTCGTCGCCGTTCATGTAGCGCATCGGCACCAACGTGCCGTATTCCAGTTCCAGGCTGCCGATTTCGTGCGCGCGCGTACCCACGCCCGCCGCGTTGGCGCATTCGGCGATGCGGCGGCCCAGTTCGGGATCGCCACGGTAGGCGTAGCGCATGTCCTTGATGAAATGCGGCAGCTCGTTGCTGGTGTAGCAGCCCTCGAAGCGATCGTTGCAATTGATGTGATAGCCGGCGTTGACCAGCCAGTGCACGTCCAGCACCACCATCGTGTCCACATCGAGTTCGCGGCAACGCCGGCCGATCTCCCGATGCCCCTGGATCGCCGCCTCTCGGCAACCCTGATGCTTGCCGGGCATTTCCGACAGATACATCGACGGCACATGCGTCACCTTGGCCGCCAGCGCGAGCTTGCCCATGGTGTTTGTCTCCTGGTTCTGGTCTTGTGTTGTGGGGATATGAAGGACGGCCTACACGCCCCAGCGCGGGATGTGATGGCTGCCCATGGAAACGCAGACGTTCTTGACCTCGGCGAATACCTCGTAGCTGTATTCACCGCCTTCCCTGCCCGTGCCCGATTCCTTGGTGCCGCCGAAAGGCTGGCGCAGGTCGCGCACGTTCTGGCTGTTGATGAACACCATGCCGGCCTCGATGCCGCGCGCCAGCCGATGCGCGCGGCCGATATCGCGGGTCCAGATGTAGGACGCCAGTCCGTACTTCACATCGTTGGCCAGCGTCAGGCCGTCGACCTCGTCCTTGAAGGGCAGCAGGCAGGCGACCGGGCCGAAGATCTCTTCCTGGGCGCAGCGCATGCGGTTGTCCACGTCGGCCAGCACCGTGGGACGCACGAAATTGCCGCCAGCCAGCCGCGCCGGCAGGCCGGCGGGCAGTTCCGGACCGCCCGCCAGCACGCGGGCGCCCTCTTCCTCGGCCAGACGGATGTAGCCAGTGACCTTTTCCCAATGCTGGCGCGTGATCATCGAACCGACATGGGTATGCTCGTCGGTCGGGTCGCCCACCACCAGCCGGTTCGCGCGCTCGGCGAAGCGGCGCACGAAATCGTCGTAAATGGTTTCCTGCACGAAGATGCGCGAGCCCGCGGTGCAGCGCTCGCCGTTGAGCGAGAAGATGGTGAACAGCGCCGCGTCCAGCGCGCGCTCGACGTCGGCGTCGTCGAACACCAGCACCGGCGACTTGCCGCCCAGCTCCATCGAGTATTTCTTGACGCCGCCGGCGCTGGCCAGGATCTTCTTGCCGGTGACGGTGCCGCCGGTGAACGAGATGGCGCGCACGCCCGGGTGACGCACCAGCGCATCGCCCGCATCGGCGCCATAGCCCTGCACCACATTCAGCACGCCGGGCGGAATGCCTGCCTCCAACGCCAGCATGCCGAGCTGGTCGGCGGTCAGCGGCGACAGCTCCGACATCTTCAGCACCGCCGTGTTGCCCAGCGCCAGGCACGGCGCCGTCTTCCAGGTGGCGGTCATGAAGGGCACGTTCCACGGCGAGATCAACGCGCACACGCCCACCGGCTGATACAGCGTGTAGTTCAGCATCTGGTCGTCGACCGGATAGGTGTGGCCGTTCATGCGGGTGCAGACTTCGGCGAAGAAATTGAAGTTCTCCGAGGCGCGCGGAATCAGCTGCTTGCGCGTCTGCGAGATCGGCAGGCCGGTGTCGCGCGTTTCCAGCTCGGCCAGCATGGGCACGTTCTGATCGATCAGCTCGCCCAGCCGGCGCATCAGGCGGGCGCGCTCCTTGGCGGGCGTGTTGGCCCACTTGGGAAAGGCCTCGGCGGCGGCCGCCACGGCCGCGTCGATCTCGGCCTGGCCGCCGGCGGCGACCTCGGCGATGGCCTCGCCCGTGGCCGGGTTATAGGTGACAAATCGATCCTTGCTGTCGACCTGCCTGCCGTTGATCCAATGCTTGATGCTCACGCTCGACTCCTGGCTGCGGACCGGCGCGCGGGTGGCGCCACGCGGTCGGACATATCCTATTAGTTAACTCGTTAACATTATTCTCGAAGACCCAGGCCTGTCAACAGCCAGCGGCCCGCAGCGGGAAATCCCCAAGGCCGTTCGTGACGCTGGCGCATTGCCGCTGGCGGGCTTTTTCACTATCATTAATTAACATGATAACTACTTAGCACGGAGGGGAACCCCGTTCCCGCAACCGCCATGCCGCATATCTGGATCGAGTATTCAGGCAACCTGGACCTGGACACGCGCGCGCTGATGCGCACCGTGCAGGATGCCGCCATCGGCGACGGGTCGCTGTTTCCGCTGGCCGGCGCGCGCACCCGCGCCGTCAGGATCGACGACTGCCTGATCGTCGACGGCCATCCCGACAATGCCTTCGTCCACGTGCTGCTGCGCATCGGCCACGGCCGCAGCGACGCGCAGAAGTCCGCGCTGGGGGAACGCGTGTTCCGGGCGCTGACCGACGCCATGGCGGCGCAGATGGCGGCGCGGCCGCTGGGCCTGTCGCTGCAGATCGAGGAAGCGGATCCGGTGCTGAACTACAAGCTCAACAACTACCGCGACTACCTGAAGGCGCGCGCCGAGGCCGCGCTGCGGCCGCCGCGCACCGTGGTCGGCGCGGCGCTCAACTACCGGCAGCAGCTGGAGGCGCTGGGCGAAGCCGCGCACGCCCCGCCCTACCAGCGGCCGCCGCAAGCCCCCGTGCTGTATATCAAACCCGCCAACACCCACGCGCAGGACGGCGACGCCATCCTGGTGCCGGCCGACGTGGCCGAGGTGCAGGTGGGCGCCTGCCTGGGCATCGTGTTCGGCCGGACGGCCACGCGCGTCAGCGCGGCACAGGCGCTCGACTACGTGGCGGGCTACCGGGTGGTGGCCGACCTGTCCGAGCCGCACGCCAGCTACTTCCGGCCCGCGCTCAAGCAGCAGTGCCGCGACGGCTTCTGCCCCATCGGCCGGGACCTGACGCCCGCCGCATCGGTCGCCAATCCCGACGCGCTGGACATCGAGGTGCTGGTTGACGGCCAGACCGCGCAGCGCGCCACCACCGCCGACCTGGTCCGCCCGGTGGCGCGGCTGATCGCCGATGTGACCGCCTTCATGAGCTTCGAGCCGGGCGACATCCTGCTCGCGGGCGTACCCGCCGGCGCGCCGCGCCTGCGGGCCGGCCAGCGCTACGAGATCCGCATCGCCGGCGTCGGCTCGCTGGCCAACCGCCTGCAGGCGGCCTGAATCCTTCCCCTATCGGACCCGCCATGAAACACGCCCGCATCGTCCTGGACGGAATCGTCCACGCCGCCACCGAAGCCGGCCCCGGCCTGGTGCGCCTGCCGGACGGCCGCGTCCTGGCCGAGGACCAGGTCCAGTGGCTGCCGCCCATCGAGCCGCGCACCACCTTCACCCTGGCCATCAACTACGCCGACCATGCCAAGGAACTGGCCTTCAAGGCCCCTGCCGAACCGCTGGGCTTCCTGAAGGCCGCCAACACCTTCGTCGGCCACCGCGCCCGCACTTTCCGTCCAGCCGACGTGGCGTTCATGCATTACGAGTGCGAGCTGGCCGTGGTTATCGGCAAGACCGCCCGCAATGTGCGCCGAGATCAGGCCTACGACCATGTGGCCGGCTACACCGTGGCCAACGACTACGCACTGCGCGACTACCTGGAGAACTGGTACCGCCCCAACCTGCGCGTCAAGAGTCGCGACACCTGCACGCCGCTGGGCCCCTGGCTGGTGGACCGCGACGACATCCCGGACCCCATGAACCTGACGCTGTCCACCCACGTCAACGGCGTGCGCACCCAGCTCGGCAACACGCGCGACATGGTGTTCGACGTGCCCGCGCTGATCGAGTACTTCAGCAGCTTCATGACGCTCTCGCCCGGCGACCTGATCCTGACCGGCACGCCCGACGGCATCGTCAACGTGAAGCCCGGCGACGAGGTCGTGACCGAAATCGAAGGGGTGGGAAGACTGGTCAACACCCTGGTCCCCCTGCCCGCCTGACATCCTCCACTCCTGGAACCTCTCCATGCTGGACACCGCCACCGTGCGCGCCCTCGCGGCGCGCCTGCACGAAGCCGAACGCACCCGGACGCAGATCCGCCAGATCTCGCTCGACCATCCCGACATCGGCATCCCCGATGCCTACGCCATCCAGAAGGCCTGGATGGAAATCAAGCTGGCCGAGGGGCGCGTCAAGCGCGGCCACAAGATCGGCCTGACCTCGCGCGCCATGCAGCAGGCCTCGCAGATCGACGAACCCGATTTCGGCATGCTGCTGGACGACATGTTCTTCCAGGACGGCGCCGAGATTCCCGCCGGCCGCTTCATCCTGCCGCGCCTGGAGGTCGAGCTGGCCTTCGTGCTGGGCAGGCGCCTGCAAGGCCCGAACGTCACGCTGTTCCAGGTCTACGACGCGGTGGACTACGTGATCCCTGCGCTGGAGATCATCGACGCGCGCTCGCACGGCATCGATCCCGACAGCAAGCGGCCGCGCAAGGTCTTCGACACCATCGCCGACAATGCCGCCAACGCCGGCGTGGTGCTGGGCGGGCGACCAGTGAAAATCGGCGAGCTGGACCTGCGCTGGATCGGCGCCATCCTGTCGCGCAACGCCGTCATCGAGGAGACCGGCGTGGCCGCCGGCGTCTTGAATCATCCGGCCAATGGCGTAGTATGGCTGGCGAACAAGCTGGCCGCCCATGACGTGGCGCTGGAAGCGGGCGAGATCATCCTGTCGGGTTCCTTCACCCGGCCGGTCGCGGCCCGCGCCGGCGACACCTTCAACGTCGACTACGGCGTGCTCGGCTCCGTCAACTGCCAATTCATCTGAGCCCGTCGTACATGGACATCCTGACCAATCCCTTCAAGCAGGCGCTGCGCGCCGGCAAGCCCCAGATCGGCCTGTGGGCCGGCCTGGCAAGCGCCTATACGTCCGAGATCTGCGCCGGCGCCGGCTTCGACTGGCTGCTGATCGACGGCGAGCACGCCCCCAACACGCTGCAGACCACGCTGGCGCAACTACAGTCGGTGGCCGCCTATCCGGTCGCGCCGGTGGTGCGCCCGGCCTGGAACGACCCCGTGCAGATCAAGCAGATCCTGGACACCGGCGCGCAGACGCTGCTGGTGCCCATGGTGCAGTCGGCCGAGGAAGCCGCCGCCGCCGTCGCCGCGGTGCGCTATCCGCCCGCCGGCATCCGCGGCGTGGGCAGCGCGCTGGCCCGCTCCTCGCGCTGGAACCGCATCCCCGACTACCTGACGCGCGCCAACGATCAAATGTGCGTGCTGGTGCAGATCGAAACCCCGCGCGCCGTCGACGCGCTGGATGACATCCTGGCGGTGGACGGCGTGGATGGCGCCTTCATCGGCCCCGCCGACCTGTCCGCCAACATGGGCTACCTGGGCCAGCCCGACCATCCCGAGGTCACGCAGGCCATCGACGAGGCCATCCGCCGCATCGTGCAGAGCGGCAAGGCCGCCGGCATCCTGCACAGCAATGTCGAGCGGGCCAGGCACTACCTGTCGCTGGGCGCCAGCTTCGTGGCGGTGGGCGTGGACGCGGTGCTGCTGGCGCGCGCCGCCGAACGGCTGGCCGGCGAGTTCAAGAACGTCGCGGCGCCAGCGCCCGCCAAGGGACCGTACTAGCGCCATCGTCTGCGGACCGCCCATGAAAAACGCGCACCCACGGTGCGCGTTTTTCATGCCAGGGCCGACACAGGCTCAGGTGCGTCCGCCCAGGCTGCCGCCCCCATCCACGCCCAGCACCTGGCCGGTGATGAAGCCGGCGTCGTCGGACAGCAGGAAGGCGATGGCGGCCGCCACTTCGGCCGGCGCGCCCAGGCGCTTCATCGGCACGGAGGCCAATGCGCGCTTCTCGGCGTCGCTGCCGGCGGGACGAGTGGCGCGGAACATCTCGGTCTCGATCGGGCCCGGCGCCACCGCGTTGACGGTGATGCCGTACTCGGCCAGTTCCAGCGCCCAGGTGCGGGTACAGCCGACCAGCGCGCTCTTGGCCGCCGAATAGGCGGTGCGCTCCAGGCCGCCGTGGATGGCGCGGCTGCACACGTTGACGATACGGCCCGCGCGGCGCACCTTCATCGATTCGACGAAGGCCTGCGTCACCTGCACCGCCACGCGCACGTTCAGATCCAGCACGCTGTACAGCGAGGCCAGGTCGATCTCGCCCAACGGCTGCGGCGTCACCAGGCCAACGTTGTTGACCACCGCGTCCACGGGGAATTTGTCGCGGATCTCGCGCAGCACTTCCTCGGTGCGGCCGGCGTCGGACAGATCACAGGCATACAGGTAGCCGGGGAAATCCACGTCGGTGGTGTTGCGCGCGATACCGACCACGTGGCAGCCCAGATCGGACAGCCGCTGGGTCAGCGCCCAGCCTATGCCCTTGGTGGCTCCCGTGATGAGCACGCATTTGTCCTTCATGGATCGAAACCTCGCAGTCTGTTTTCTGGGGTGAAAACGGGCGCATGAGCGCCCGGTTTTCAATTTACAAATTCAAGTAGACACCATCCGGGGCCGGCTGTCTTGTAAATTGCGTAGCAATTCTTGCCCGGCGTACACCCCGCGCCAAAGCGGAGCCCGCGCCCGCCACGGGGCGCCTCGCGCCAGCGCGCGCGGAACGAAAAACGGACCGACTCCGGGCCGTGGCCGCTTCAGGGTTCGCGGATGACCGGCACGCGCGGCGCCACCGCGCACAGCAACTCGTAGCCGATGGTGCCGGCGGCCTGCGCCACCTCGTCCACCGACGGGCCGTCCTCGCCCCAGAGCGAGACCGGCGAGCCCACGCCGGCGGCGGGCACCGGGTCCAGATCGACCATCAGCATGTCCATGGACACCCGCCCAACCAGCTGGGTGCGCACGCCTGCCACCATGACGGGCGTGCCGGTGGAGGCGTGCCGGGGATAGCCGTCGGCGTAACCGCAGGCCACGACGCCGATGCGCATGGCGCGCTCGGCGCGGAAAATGGCGCCGTAGCCGACCGAATCGCCGGCCTTGAGTTCCTGCACCGCGATGATCTCGGAACGCAGCGACTGGGCAGGCCGCAGGCCGAAGGAGGCCGCGTCCGCGTCGGCGAAGGGCGAGGCGCCGTACAGGCAGACGCCCGGCCGCACCCAGTGCGCCTGGGTCTCGGAACCGACGGCGATTTCCGCGAAGCGCAGCGTGGCGGCGGAATTGCAGACGCTGACCGCGCCCGGGAATCTGTGCGTCACCGAATTGAACAGGCCCAGCTGCTCGTTGACGCCCTGCGGACCATCGGCGCAGGCGAAATGGGTCATCTTGCCGACCGAGCCCAGCACGCCCTGCTGCTGCAGAAGCTGGGCGCGCTCGAAGGCCGCCGGATAGGCCGCCGGGCTGAAACCCAGCCGGTTCATGCCGCTGTTCAGCTTGAGCATGATGTCCACCTTGCGCGAGAGGCGCGCCCGCGCCAGCATGTCGAGCTGCTCGCGGTGATGCACGCTGGTGCTCAGGTGATAGCGGTCGACGATGTCCAGGTCGGCGGGTTCGAAGAAACCCTCCAGCAGCAGGATCGGACCGCCCCAGCCGGCCTCGCGGCAGCGCACCGCCTCGTCCAGGTCCAGCATCGCCAGCCCCTGCGCCGAGGAGAACCCCGCCACCGCCTGTTCGATGCCGTGGCCGTAGGCATTGGCCTTGATGACGGCCCAGATGGACGGCGGCAGGCCCTGGGCCGCCGCGGCGGTCTGATCCAGGTGGCGGCGCACCGTGGCCAGGTTGTGGGTAAGCGCGGAAACGGAAATGGTGGCGGATATGGGACGCGGCATGATGGCGAAATCCTGAGCAGAGGGGAGTATATCCCCCCCCGAGGCGCCTGCGGCGCTTCCCCCCAGGGGGCGCTGCGCGCGGACCGGCGGAGCCGGATCCGCGGCTGCCCCGATCGGGCCGGCGGCTGGCGAAGACCCGCCCCCTTGCGCCTCCTTCCGTCAGCGCCCAGGCATATGCCGGCGCACCTTGGCGAGATGTAGCCGATCGTCCCCACCGGCGAATGCGCAAGGGATTACTACAATGAGGGCCAGGACATGAGGTCCGGCATATATTTGGCTGGACACAACCCCGGCACGGCCCCCGACGGGCCGGCGCCGCCAGACCGCAACACAGGACCATGCCCATCGATCACTACGAGAACTTCCCCGTCGCCTCGCTGCTGCTGCCGCGCAGGCTGCGCGGCGCCGTGACCGATATATACCGGTTCGCCCGCGCCGCGGACGACATCGCCGACGAAGGACCCGCCAGCGACGCCGAACGGCAACAGCAGCTGGCGGCCTTTCGCGCCGAGCTGCACCGCATCGGCGCCGAGCCGGGCGCCACGCCCGCCCCCGGCGATCCAGCGCTGGCGCGGATATTCGGGCCGCTGGCGGCCACCATCGCGTGCCACCAGCTGCCGATCACGCCGTTCTACGACCTGCTGTCGGCCTTCGAACAGGACATCGCCGTCACGCGCTACCAGGATTACGCCTCGCTGCTGGACTACTGCACGCGCTCGGCCAATCCGGTCGGCCGGCTGATGCTGCATCTGTTCCACGCCGCCAGCCCGCAGAACCTGGAACAATCCGACGCCATCTGCACCGGCCTGCAACTGGTCAATTTCTGGCAGGACGTGCGCGTCGACTGGCACAAGCACCGCGTCTACCTGCCCCAGGAAGACCTGCGCCGGCATGGCGTCTCCGAGGAAGACCTGGCCGCCGCCCGGCTGACGCCCGCCTGGCGCGAACTGATGGCCTTCCAGGTGGAGCGCACGCGCGCGCTGCTACACTTCGGCGCTCCGCTGGCGCGCCGGCTGCCGGGCCGCATCGGCCTGGAGCTGCGCATGGTGGTGCAGGGCGGGCTGCGCGTGCTCGAACGCATCGAGGCCGGCGGCTACGATGTATTCATGAACCGCCCCGAACTGGGCGCCAAGGACTGGGCCATCATGCTGTGGCGCTCCATCAAGTAAGCAACAAGACAAGCAACAGGCCCCGCCGAATATGACCCCTGACGAATACTGCCAGGACAAGGCCGCCAAGAGCGGCTCCAGCTTCTACTACTCGTTCCTGTTCCTGCCGCCCGAGCGCCGCCGCGCGATCACCGCGCTGTACGCTTTCTGCCGCGAGGTCGACGACGTGGTCGACGAGTGCACCGACCCCTCGCTGGCCCGCGTCAAGCTGGCTTGGTGGCGCACCCAGATCGACCAGATGTTCGAAGGCAAGCCCGAGCACCCGGTGACGCTCGCGCTGCGGCCGCACCTGCAGAGCTGTTCGATCACGCGCGAGCGGCTGCTGGCGGTGGTCGACGGCATGGAAATGGACCTGGACCAGACCCGCTACCTGGACTGGCCGGGCCTGCGCAAATACTGCTGGCACGCCGCCGGCGTGGTGGGCGAGCTGTCGGCCGGCGTGTTCGGCTACAGCGACCCGCGGACCCTGGTCTACGCCGAGAAGCTGGGCCTGGCGTTCCAGATGACCAACATCATCCGCGACGTGGGCGACGACGCCCGCCGCGGCCGCATCTACATCCCGGTCAACGACATGCAGCAGTTCGAGGTCAAGGCCTCGGACATCCTCAATGGCGAATACTCCGAGCGCTTCTCGGCGCTGATGAAGTTCCAGGCCGACCGCGCCCGCGAGCTGTACCGCGAGGCCATGCGCAGCCTGCCCGAGGCCGACCGGCGCGCGCAGCGGCCGGGCCTGATGATGGCGGCCATCTATCACGCGCTGCTCGACGAGATCGAGCGCGACAACTGGCAGGTGCTGCACCAGCGCATTTCGCTGACGCCCCTGCGCAAGCTCTGGCTGGCCTGGAAAACCTGGGTGGGCGGCGGCCGCGGGCTAGTCCGCCGGCTGGCGCGGTGAAGGCCGCGGTCATCGGCGCGGGCTGGGCCGGCCTGGCCGCCGCCGTGGCGCTGCGCGAGGCCGGCGCCAAGGTCACTGTCTTCGAAGCCGGCCACACGCCCGGCGGACGCGCGCGGCGCGTCTTCCACGGCGAATTCGACACGCCGCTGGACAACGGCCAGCACCTGCTGTCCGGCGCCTACCGCCACACGCTGGCGCTGATGCGGCGCGTCGGCCGCAACCCCGACGCCCTGCTGATGCGCCGCCCGCTGCGGCTGGCCAGCCTGGACGGCCGCTTCCGCCTGTCGGCCCCGCGCCTGCCGGCGCCCTTGCATCTGGCCGTGGCCGTGCTGGGCGCGCGCGGCCTGTCCTGGTCCGACCGCCTGGGCATGCTGCGCCTGATGCGCGGACTCAAGGCCATGTCCTGGGCGCCGCCGCGCGAATGGACCGTGCTGCAGCTGCTGCGCCACTACGCGCAATCCGACACCCTGATCCGCCAGCTATGGGATCCGCTCTGCCTGGCCGCGCTGAACACGCCCACCGCCCAGGCCAGCGCCGGGCTCTATGCGCGCGTGCTGCGCGACAGCCTGGGCGGCAGGCGCGAAGCCAGCGACCTGCTGCTGCCCTGCACCGACCTGTCGGCGTTGTGGCCGGACGCCGCCGCGCGGCACCTGACCATGCGCTACGGCAACACGGTGCGCCAGCTGCAGCCCTCGCAAGACGGCGTGGTCGTCAACCAGGAGCGCTTCGACGCCGCCGTGCTGGCCGTGCCGCCCGCCTTCGCCGCGCGCCTGCTGGACGCGCCGCTGCGCGAGGCCGGCGCCGGCGGCCTGCTGGACGCGCTCAAGTCCTTCGACTACCTGCCGATCGCCACGCTGAATCTCCGGCTGGCCGGCCCCTGGCGCCTGCCCGAACCCATGATGATGCTGCGCGAGGATCCCGCGCGCGGCCATCTGGGCCAATGGCTGTTCGACCGCGCGCGCCTGGTCGGTGACGACAAGACAGGCGAGCTGGCCGTCGTGGCCCGCGCCGCCGTCGGCGTGGCCGAGCGCAACCGCCAGCCGGTGATCGAGGCCCTGATCGACCAGGTGGCCGAGCAGGCGGCCCGCCACCCCGCGCGGCTGCCGCCGCTGCCCGAGATCCGGGCGGCCGAACTGTTCATCGAAAAACGCGCCACCTTCGCCGCCGTGCCGGGCCTGACCCGGCCGCTGAACACCACGCCCTGGCGCGCGCTGGCGCTGGCCGGCGACTGGACCGACACCGGCTATCCCGGCGTGCTGGAAGGCGCGGTGATGAGCGGGCTGGCCGCCGCCAGGACGCTCAACCCGCGCGCCGCATGAGGCGCGCGGGTTGATTGCGCATCGGTGGCTTGCATGCCGCCGGATCCGGCGACGGTCCGCTCCGAAGGCGAGCGCGAAACGCCTGCGCCGACGAATTCAGCGGAACAACGCCGCCGTCGCCAGCCCTGCCCCCGTCAGCAGCAGCGAACCTGCCAGGCTGATGCCGGCATAGCCCAGCGCGCTGCCATAGGCGCCGCGTTCCAGCATGGCCACGGTCTCGGCGGAAAAGGTCGAGAACGTGGTCAGGCCGCCCAGAAAGCCGGTGATGGCGCCCAAACGCACCCAGGCCGGCCATTCCGGATGCGCCGTCACCAGCGCGAGCAGCAGGCCGATCAGATACCCGCCGACGAGGTTCACGGCCAGCGTGCCCCAGGGCCAGGACTCGATGTTCAGCCATAGTCCGGCCAGCCAGCGGGCCCACGCGCCCAGCGCGGCGCCCAGGCCGACGGCCAGGAAGTTCAGGGGAATCAGGGTCTGGTATGCGGACATGGGATCGAAAAGCCGCGCGGTTCGGGCTGGATGGATTGCACCGTAGCAGTATGCCGAAAAACTCCGATCCCGCGCCAATCGCCCCGTTCCGGCGCTCGCCATGATTCCGCCGTCGCCCCCGCGGCACGCCGCGAAACCGGTTGAAATGGCAGCGTGATCTTTCTTCCTTCACTTATAAGATTCATTCTCATTAAGTGCTAGAATCCGGCGCTGCGCTTCCCACGATCACATGGACAGTCATCTCCCCTCCCGGCGCCGGGCCTACTGGCTCAAGACGCTGCACCAATGGCACTGGATCAGTTCGGCGATCTGCCTGCTGGGCATGTTGCTGTTCGCGGTCACGGGGCTGACGCTGAACAACGCTTCCCATATCGAATCGAAGGCCGTGGTCACCACGCGCCATGCCACGCTGCCGCAAGACGCGCTGCGCCAGCTCGCGCCCGGCCGGAAGAAGGCGCCGCTGCCCGACGCCGTGTCGCGCTGGCTGGACCGCGAACTGGACACGTCCACCGCCGGCAAGCCGGCCGAATGGTCCGCCGATGAAATCTACCTGTCGCTGCCGCGCGCCGGCGGCGACGCCTGGCTGTCGATCGACCTGACCAGCGGCGACATCGAATACGAACGCACCGACCGGGGCTGGATCTCGTACCTGAACGACCTGCACAAGGGCCGCAACACCGGCCTGGCCTGGAGCTGGTTCCTGGACGTGTTCGCCGTGGCCTGTCTGGTCTTTTCGCTGACCGGGCTGGTGCTGCTGAAACTGCACGCCGGCAACCGCGCCGCGACCTGGCCCATGGTCGGCCTGGGGATCGTGATCCCCGTGGTGCTGGCCCTGCTCTTCATCCATTGATTCAACGATCCGCCCTGGAGACATCCATGCGCAAGCTATTGCTGCCGGCCCTCGTGGCCGGACTGATCGCCCGGACCGCCAACGCGGCCGACCTGGGCCTGTCCATCGAGGTGCCGCGCCTGGACGTGGCCGAATACCACCGCCCCTATGTGGCGATCTGGATCGAGAACCCCGACCAGAGCGTGGCCGCCGACCTGGCCGTCTGGTACGACGTGGCCAAGAAGAACAACGAAGGCACCGAATGGCTCAAGGACATGCGCCAGTGGTGGCGCCGCAGCGGCCGCAACCAGCAGTTCCCGGTGGACGGCGTGAGCGGCGCGACCAAGCCCGCCGGCAAGCACGCGCTGGCCTTCAATGCCGCCGCCAAGCCGCTGGCCCAGCTCAAGCCCGGCCAGTATGCCGTGGTGGTGGAAGCGGCCCGCGAGGTCGGCGGCCGCGAGCTGCTGCGCATCCCCTTCCAATGGCCGCCGCAGAAGGCCGAACAGCTGAGCGCGCGCGGCGAGCATGAGCTGGGCGCCATCGCGCTGGACCTGAAGCCGTGATGAACCGCAATACGAACGCCAACGCCCAATCGACCACGAGGAGCGCAACCATGAAGCAATCCGTCAAACACCTGGCCGCCGCCCTGGCGCTGTGCCTGCCCTTCGCAGCCGGCGCGCACGACGTCTGGGTCGTGCCGTCCTCCACCGTGCTGTCGGGCGCCGACAGCTGGATCACCGTGGACGCCGCCGTCGGCAACGACAAGTTCCACTTCAACCACGCGCCGCTGCGCCTGGACGGCCTGGCCGTGACCGCGCCGGACGGCTCGGCCGCCGAGGCCGAGAACCTGAACCGCGGCAAGCTGCGCAGCACCTTCGACCTGCAGCTCAAGCAGAGCGGCACCTATCGCGTGGCCGTGGTCAACGACGGCGTGTTCGCGCGCTGGAAGGAAGACGGCAAGCCCAAGCGCTACTTCGGCAAGCCCGAGGGCCTGGCCCAGGCCGTGCCCGCCAAGGCCGACGAGCTGGAAGTCTCGCAAAGCCTGGGCCGCGTCGAGACCTTCGTCACCGCCGGCAAGCCCAGCGCCGTCAAGCCCGTAGGCCGAGGCCTGGAACTGGCGCCCGTCACGCACCCGAACGACCTGTACGCGGGCGAGAACGCCACCTTCCAGATGCTGCTGGACGGCAAGCCCGCCCCGGACCTGGAAATGACCATCGTGGCCGGCGGCATCCGCTACCGCGACCAGGTCGGCGAGATCAAGGCCAAGACCGACAAGGACGGCAAGTTCTCGGTCAAGTGGCCCCAGCCCGGCCTGTACTGGGTCGAGGCCGGCATGGAAGACGCCAAGGTCAGCGTGCCGCAGGCCAAGAAGCGCCGCCTGTCCTACGCCGGCACCTTCGAAGTGCTCAAGCCCTGATCCGGTTGAAGGCCCAGGCCGCCATGTCCGCGCCCGCGTCCTACGCGCCCCGGGGCGCGCCCGCGCCCGTGGTGCGCGTGGCCTACGCCGCCCTGCCCTCGCGGCCGGCCCCGCAGGCCGCCGCGCTGGCGGGCGCCACCATGGGCACCACCTGGTCGGCCCGGCTGGCGCTGCCCGCGGGCTGCGCCGAAACCTCCGCGCGCCAGGCCATCCAGGCCGCGCTGGACGAGGTGGTGGCCGAGATGAGCACCTGGGAAGACCACAGCGACATCACCCGCTACAACCGCGCCGGCCCCGGCTGGCGCGCGCTGCCCGCCGGCTTCTGGCACGTGCTGACGCACGCGCTGGCGCTGGCCGAAGAAAGCGGCGGCGCCTATGACCCCACCGTCGGCCCGCTGGTCAACGCCTGGGGCTTCGGCCCGCACCAGCGCGCCTTCGAACCGCCCTCGCCCGCCGCCGTCGAAGCGGCCCGCGCGCGCTGCGGCTGGCGACGCGTGAAGCTGGACCCCGAACGCCGCGCCGCCTGGCAGGAAGGCGGCACCTACCTGGACCTGTCCTCGATCGCGAAGGGCCATGGCGTGGACCGCGCCGCGCAGGCGCTGGACGCGCTGGGCGCGACCGGCTATCTGGTGGAAGTCGGCGGCGAGCTGCGCGCGCGCGGCCTGCGGCCCGACGGCCAGCCCTGGCGCGTGGCCGTGGAAGTGCCCGACGCCAGCGACGCCCACGCGTTGGCGCTGCCGCTGCGCGACCTGAGCATCGCCACCTCGGGCGACTACCGCCGCCACGCCGGCAGCGGCGACGCGCGCTACGCCCACACCATCGACCCGCGCGACGGCCAGCCCGTGCGCAACGGCGTGGCCTCGGTCACCGTGCTGCACGCCGACTGCATGCAGGCCGACGCGCTGGCCACGGCGCTGACCGTGCTGGGCGAAACCGAGGGCCTGGACCTGGCCCGCCGCCACGGACTGGCGGCGCTTTTCATCCTGCGCGAAGCCGGCGGCTTCCGGCTCGCCGCCACCCCGGCGTTCCAGGCGCTGGCCGCGCAATCTTGAACGCCATGACCCTGCGCCTGACCGCCACGGCCGGCGTGGTGCTGTGCTGGCTGCTGCTATGCGCCTGGGCCTGGCGCCGCGCACGCCGCGAGCGCGCGCGCGAAACGCGGGCCCGCCAGGCGCTGGACCAGCCGCCGCCGCGCGCCGCCGTGCTCGTCGCGCACGCCAGCCAGACCGGCTGCGCCGAGACGCTGGCCGGCCAGACCGCCGACTCGTTGCGCGCCGGCGGCCTGGACGTGCGCGTCGCGGCGCTGGGCCAGCTCGACCTGGCGCGGCTGCGCGGCTACGAACGCGTGCTGTTCGTGGCCAGCACCTACGGCGAAGGCGATCCGCCCGACGCCGCCGCCGCCTTCGCCAGCCTGATGCAGCCGGCCGCCGCCGGCGCGGCGCCGCAACTTCCGGGCCTGCGCTACGCCGTGCTGGCGCTGGGCGACAGCGAATACGCGCAGTTCTGCGGCTTCGGCCGCGCGCTGGATGAATGGCTGCGCGCACAGGGCGCGCAGCCGCTGTTCGACCGCGTCGACGTGGACAACGGCGACGCCGCCGCGCTGCGCCACTGGCAACATCATCTGGGCCTGCTGGCCGGCCGCGGCGACTTGCCCGACTGGGAAACGCCGGCCTACGAACCCTGGCGTCTGCAAAGCCGCGAACGACTCAACCCGGACAGCCAGGGCGGCCCCTGCTACCTGCTGACGCTGGCGCCGCCGCCCGGCGCCGCGCCCGCCTGGCAGGCCGGCGACATCGCCGAGATCGGCCCGCGCCGCGAA